>JAFEGS010000021.1 GCA_018239705.1 Verrucomicrobiota bacterium
TGGGCGATCTCTTCCTCACCTGCTCCTCGGCCACAAGTAGAAACTACCGCTTTGGAAAACTCTTGAGCGAGGGGCTCTCTGCAAAAGAGGCAAAAGAGCAGATCAAGATGGTCGTAGAAGGGGCCTACACCTGCGTTTCGGCTCTTGAGCTTAGTCGAGAGGCAAAAATTGCCATGCCAATTAGCGAAGCTGTGATGCAGATTCTCGATGGGAAGATCAAGCCAAAAGAGGCAATCGCTCTGCTCATGGAACGAAGCATCAAAGACGAGATGCTCTAACTTTTAGATGGTCCTGTATATACTTGATTCGATCTGACAGTGCTGGATGTTCAAAATCATCTCGCAATTCTCCTTCATCCGAGACCTTCATAAGCCCTAGGGCAAACCAGGCTATGAGATAACACCTTCTTGGTATGTTCGAAATCCCTTTCGCGTCACGTATCTGCCATGCAATGGGCCTCAATAGCTCGTCTCTACAAATACAATTTACGAATTGGCTTCGCTTAAAACCATCAACTCCTCCTTGAGCAATTTCAGGCGATATGTTCATCGCATAGTCATCTGCCAGAATTTCTTGTTGCCGTATAGTCCAATGCTTGTACATAAAACCCACTGTCCTGGCAGCAGCACATGACAAAAGATGGCCGCCTATCATCGCTGTGTATGAATTTGAAAATAGCGCGTTGCACATTGTTGATGAAACGGTCCAGGCTATAGCTCGCAGCAGAAATGATTTAATATTTATGATTTCTCTACTATGATTATCATCCGCTAACATATGACCAACTTCATGAGCAATCGAAAATTTGTGCCTGTCTAGCAATTCCTTTTCAATCTCAGGTACATCTTCAGTAGGGATGAATAAATAGGCCAATCCATCATTTTTTAGAGAATACCTTGTTGCATAATCCCCTTTATCACGATATACAAATACCATACGTGAGGCATCAACGTTAAGCTCATCAGTAATGAAGCGGACTATCTTTTCTTTGATATGATCTGGGATGAGGACAGCGTCCTTTTCACTAACTTGAATCTCCTCTTGGATAGCTTTAAAATTCGGTGTACTGTTTGACGCTAGGAATTTTGAAGTCACAGTACGCCCCAGCTGATATGAGGAGGGGAACGGCTCACCAACAAATGAAAGTAGTGGATATATATAATTCATAGGATTCCGATACTATGTTTTTTGAAAACATTATATCAAATTTTTATATTTTTAAAATATAAATATGTCTTTTGTCATTCTCAATAAGCTTGATGACCTCGTTCAGTCCAAGTCGATGAGGGATAAAGTAGTGCTTTTTAGTCTTTATAGGCCCTGCTCTGTTAAAAATCTCGTATGACTCCCGTCTCCAAAACATGAGAATCAATCTCTAGGTTGCACGCGATTCGCTCTAAAATCAATATACTTCGGATCAATACCCTGAATATATCTGCAAAACCGATTTCGAAGTTCATCCTGTTGCACACGTCTATCATCACCACGTTCAAGTGCTTCATATATTTCTTGACGTGCCGTCATGATCTCACTGACTACACTTTCATCTTGAAAAATAGCCTTCAAAAGGGGCCTTGGAGCAAGCCAAATACTTATTAAATGAAAGGAAGACCGTTCCTGTAGGGTAAGAAACCCATGTAGAGCATAATAAGGTGGAGCATAAAAATCCATCTCAGGATGCATATAATCTCTACCTATAAACATTTTATAACGAAATTCCTTTAAATGCTCTCCAAAGTCAATCATTATAATTTCTTTTGCACAGCAATCTGACCATTTTGTACCCGGGGCCTTATAAAAGTCTTTGCTAATCTGATCAACACAATAGCTCTCCAAATCAGGTACAAGCTTTTTTGCCACTTTATAAAATTCAGTCCATGAATAGAGTGCGTCTATCAAATTTCTCAAGATAAGCGAACAAGCCACAGTTTGACCTTTCGTAACTGAGAACTTATCCGCAAGAAGAGGATAGATGTTTAAATAAGCTAGGCGTTGTGAACCGCATCTATTTGGATTAAACTTATAGAACACTGAGCTCTCCATACGCTCGTCGTAATCTTCTGGCTGCTTAACGCATCGACGATATGGTGGTTTGTTCCTGAATTCATCCACTGTGTCTTCCCATCCTTCCAAATCATAATCATCTTTCAGCTTTGGCACGAATAGCTGGGCAAAATCTAACTCTTTTTGAATAGCAGAATTGTAATGTTTTTCCATACATGTTTTATAATGGTCAACAAAAGAAATTGCTAATTTGCTTAAAATTAAATTTGAGCTATTTTTAATTGTAGAACACTCCTCTTGGCTAAAGTGTTCCTTTGCCAAGCTTTGCAAATCCAAAACTAATCGATGGTAATGCGAGAATCGAAACTGTCTTGCAACACAAAAGCGAACCTGATCATCAAAATCAAAATCAGAAAATGACGTATTGCGAAATTGATCTTTGATGTTATTATCTGAAGCTATATCAATCAAAGCAGTGCTGGAAAATAACTGTGAGAACAATTCGTAAGCCTCCTCACTTATCTTAGCCATTTTTTTAGATAACTCTGGCCAATAACAGGTGCACTCTTTGTGTTGCTTATAATGCTCGAGTTGCCGAGTAACATGAGCAGAATATCTTTTAAAACGTGGATCGATATACCCAAAATAGATGGATTTTATTCCACATTCGTTTTCCTCACAACTCTGTGCAACAGAAGGCAATAGAGATAACAGAGTTTTATCTATTCCAGAAAAATTATTTGAAGGACAATGTTCCAAACAATACGAATGGGAAGTGGATTTAAAAAGATTAATATTCTTTCTGAATTTAATCTTATCATCATCGGAACTATAAGCATAAGGCGCATAGTCCTTACTGGAATTAAGCTCTTCGTTGTGATAAGAATATTTTCTTTCGTTCTCAAAACTTGCTGTTAAATAGGATAACGAACAAAATAGAAATAGAGATTTAATAACAATTAACACTTTCATAAAAACCCATTGGCTTCATTTCAATTAGAAAAGAACATTGGAAAACCACTTCCGATTATGTCTCTATTGTACGTAAAAAGAATTCCAAGCAGAAACATCCATGCATAGGTTAAGTAATCAGAGCTTCTTGTCAACGACTTCTCTGAAAGCTGTAAATACCTAAACAGCACAAGAAACATAATAAGAACTACAAATGAGATGACTTCTGCACTCTCATAGTTACATTTTATTCTCAGAAATGTATAAACAAATTCCGCCCCAAAAAAAGACAGACAGTTCAGCACCCAATGCAATAATGTATTTGCCATAACTAATCCAGTATTGATACCCCTGGAGGGAACATTGCGTCAACACCATCTGCTAAAAAGGCTCCTATCTTTTTAGCACATTCGTTAAAACCTTCAGCACAACAGTCATCACATTCTTGCGACAAAATTTCTACAGCAGTCACACATAATGCAACAGCTTTTGCTCCCCCTCTTGTTGCCAACCCTGCACACAATGCATCCGCTGCAACTTTTGCAATAGTGCATTTGCGTTGACAATCACCCACCCGTTGTTCTTCTACTTGGTTATTTTTTGTTTGCTTAACATTCTTTTTCTTTCCACCTGTAAGACAATAATAAGACGTCTGCACAGGACAGTTGCCTAGTAATGAAATACCCGCCATTGCTTTCTCCACAGCGTAATTGAATCACACTCAATTGCCATCAAAATTTGTTGTATACCTAATATCTGAGCTTCTCCCCAAAAACTGGGCATATACCCAATTAACCTCAAAAGTTGGTTTTTTTGCGGTTAATTGGGTATAAGCAAGGCCAGCTTTCAAGTTAACCACATACCGGAAAGGCATTTTAAACAATCTCGTATTTTTTGCAAGATCAAAATTCTAGCCTCCCTGTTAACGCCTCGGCGGCTTTGTTCCGCTCGTGCCAAAATCGAAATACTGAGAGTCTATAAATTCTGTAGGGTGGCTCTTGAAGCACTGCTCCAGCTTTTGTTTCTGGATGTCATCAGCAGACTTCATCTCATTTTTCTCACTTCTTGCCATACTCTTCTTTTCTTTATACATGCCATCTCTAAGCTCACACATCTCAGTAACAACATCTGGGTTTTGGAATACAGCGTAGAGAAGGGGCTTTGGAGCAAGCCAGAAGCTCACGAGATGCGACTTTTTCTGCAGGCTAATAAGCTCATAGAGAGGATAGTACCCACCCGCATTTACTCCTGGGTCGTTAATCGACTGATTGCCGTTAAAAATCTTGTAGCGCGCCTCTTTTAGCGATGGATCTTCAAGGTCAATCATGGAGAGATCTTTTGCTTTTTTAAGTGGTCGCTTCTCTTCAAGCTCCGCTCTTGCCTTGAGCATTAGCCAATCGATAAAGTGCTCGGCAAAATCGGGATCTTTTTGTTTTACCTCTTCGTAAAATGGCTGCTTTGCGTAGAGAGATTCGATTAAATTTTTTAGTATCATGTAGGCCACTTTTCCCTTCCCATCTACAATAGAGGCATTTTTATCGCGAAAAAGTATACTTACATCCAAAAGGTGGCTACGCTTTCCTTTTTTTTTATCTGTTTTATCATTTTCATTCTCAACACCATCGGGAAGCAGTATTTCCACCAATCCTTCCCCATCCTCCTCTTCATCTTCAACCTCAGATTCTTCTTTACCTCCTTTAGGGGCCTTTTCTTCTATATAGTCACTATGTAGCTTCTTAACTTGTTTAACTAATAAGGCTGAGGTCTTTTCTCGCGCCTTTGCAAAACGGCACCGTGCCACCATATCAGTAGCGACCAGGCTTTCTGCATTTTTCCACTGGGCATAGGCAAAAAGAGCCATGATCATCAAAAGCCCATACGTGGTAAGAAGAATATGCATCTTACACTGTTCCTGTTTTTGGGTAAAAAATTGGTCCGGTTTCTATAGGGAGAAAAAACCAAAACAGAATATCTTTTCCTGAAGTACGTCTACAGGTCAGTTTGACTAAAGAAGGGTATCGTTTATACTCCATAGGCCATTTTGTGAGCCAGCGCCCCTCTATAACCTTCTGCTCCTCTTTTTCATTCTTTTTCGACTCTACCTGCGGCTGAGCTCTTGCAAAAAGCTCTATTTGAAGCGAGGTGACCTCTTTCAGCAAAATCTCTTCTCGCATGTTCACAGGAATAGTATCTAGATTTTTGCCACGCGGCCAGTAGGCAAAACGCAGTGCATCGGAGGCCACATATAATTTCCCAAGGCGATCACCGGAAAATTGAGGGTCTACGTCAATACCATTATCAAAGGTAAAGATCAGGCTTGGACTGCCTCCAGACTTTGATTCCTCAATATAAAAGTAGTGCTCCTTATCCATCTTATCCTGGTATCGATCAAAAATATTTTGCAGTTTTGACTGTACCACGAGGAGCTTTTCACAATCGAGTCGCTGCGTTTTGAGAAATTGATTGGCTTGGGAGTATCGTAAAAAGATCCCAAACATCACTGCAAGGAGGATAGCAAAAAGCGAGGTAGCAATGATCACATCAACTAAAATGAAGGGAGCGTATGGCCTACGGCGGTACGACGACTGCATCATTTCCCCCCTCTTTTTTTAAAAAAAGTGGCATTTTTGCCACTCCCAGCATCTCAAAGAGACCCTTTTTCAGTGAAATAGTAGCAGATACATAGAGATAGTCGGGATCTATTGTCTGCGGCTTTTTAATATGGGCAAAATCATATTTTGCCACCCAGTCACTATTTTGAAGCCTTATCTCGTAGGACTGCTGCTCTGAGATTGTTTTCCAGCTAATGTGATGGGTAAAAAGCTCCTCAAACAGCATCACAGACGCCTGTTGCACAAGTCGCTCCTGCTCCAACCTCTGAAAACTCTGTTTTGTTTTGACCATGAGTGAACTTTCAAATGAAAGGAGAAAAACAGAGGCTCCTGTAACGAGTACAATAGCAATCAAGACCTCAATGAGAGTGAAGCTCTTTTTTTTCTTTTTCATGTTTGATCACTTCATCTGGGAAAATTTGCGTAATTTCAGGTATCTGGTGGAAGGCGCCATCCACTACATATTTCTTGAGAGGAAAGGAGGCCTTGGTCCCTGCTGCCATAACTTCCAGGCAGCCCTCCGGGCAGTCGACCCCTGTAGGATAAAAAATAATTCTTACATGCCCCTCTTTTGTGTTTGCTGCCACTTGCACAAGCCTCACATCTGAAATAGCCTCTAAAGACTCACTCTGCGTAAGAAGAGGCTTGAGACCGGGAGATACAGGCATATCGGTACTCATAGAGATCTTCGGCGTGGGCAGGTTTGTAATTATCACGGCAACCTGACCATCAACCATTCTTGCAATAAGAAAAGCCTGCTGTAGTTTTTGCTCAATAAGCTGCAGGCTATGTTTGGCTCTGCGTTCAGTCCCTGCCTTGTCGAAGTAGATCACGCAGGCAGTTCCGCAAATAGCAAGCAAAAAGCACGCTATAACTACCTCAATGAGAGAAAAGGGCCGTTTTTTCATATCTGCCAACAAGAAGGCTAACGTTTGGTCCGTTTCTGCTGTATATAGGCCTCGTATGCCTTGGAAGAGACGATAACCTCTTCTTGGCCATCTTCGCCATCGCCTATTCCCACATTATACTCCTGTCCCCAGCCATCTTTCAAGAGGTCAGCACCCTTTCCTGCAAGCGGAGAGTTTGTAACATAGTTCGCCCAGTTGCTCACAATATCTCGAGGAGGGATTTCCGGGTTTTCTGCTATAGCCAGGGCAAGGATAGTCTTTATCCGGCTCATGCCCTCTTTTGTCTTGAAGACCTTTCCTTCATTGAGCGTCGAGTTATAGTTGTAGGCAATGCCTCCTGTAATCATGGCGATCAAGAGCATAACCACAATCATTTCGATAAGCGTGATTGCTCGCTTTTTTCTCGTTTTGTTTTTCATCATGGCGAAACAGGGGGTAAAAATTTGGTTAAGAGAATACCTTATCACAAAAAGGCTTTTCTAGTAAGAGCTCAAAAACTCGCGCCCAGGACTTTGTCATTGGTGTCTTAACGATAGCCACTCGCGCCAGCTCCGTGGGTTGAAACCACTAGCTAAAAACCCCCGTCTCACGGGATGTTTTCAAAAAACTTATTTTTATGGTCAGTCACCTGACCACCATCCACTCTATCTTGCCTCCTATTTGCCTTTTTGGTAGCGTAAAAACTGTGCAAGGGCTACAGGTGATAAGTCTTTACAGTAAGTAAGCCCACAAACCATTATGAGGTGTAAAATGCTGCTAAAGCTTGTGAAGTTATATTTGTTTTTGATTCTTGTCTGTCAGTCATTTATTCTTCATGCACAAGATGTAGGGAGCTTTGAACCAGTTGAAGGTTCTCCGTTTGCTACAGGCTGCAACCCAACCTCCATTGCCTTTTCTCCAGAAGTATCTGGCAATCTATTTGCCGCTGTTACCAATAGAGCTAACAATACGGTTTCAGCGTATACAGTGGACATAGATTCGGGTACATTTACCTTAGTTTCTTCATTTCCTACAGGTCACCACCCTGTTTCTGTCGACTTTTCTCCAGAAGTATCGGGCAATGTATTTGCGGCTGTTGCTAGCAATGACTCGGTATTCTCGTATACAGTTGACACAGATTCAGGCGTATTTACCAGAGCTTCTAGGCATTTTATAGCAGGAGATTGTCATTCCGTTGCCTTTTCTCCAGAAGTGTCTGGCAATTTATTTGCAGCTATTGCTCGTACACATGAAGAGGATGGTGATATATTCGTGTATAAGGTAGATATAAATTCTGGTTCTTTCCATTTTGCGCAATTTGATCATGTATTTGATGGCGCCAACTCTGTGGCTTTTTCTCCAGAGGTATCGGGCAATGTATTTCTCGCTGATACCATTGAATTTGATGATGCGGTAGACGTGTATAAGGTAAATACAAATTCGGGGACTCTCGCATTCGTGACGAGCGGTATTACAAGCGAAGGTCCATTCTCCGTTGCATTTTCTCCGGAAGTATCGGGCAATGTATTTGCCGCCGTTGCTAATCGCATCGCAGGTAACGTAAACGTATACAAGGTGAACACAACTACAGGCACACTTACCCAAGTTCCAGGATCCCCATTTGCCGCAGGCGGCCATTCTCGCTCCGTCGCATTTTCTCCAGAAATATCAGGTAACCTATTTGCCGCTGTTGCTAATGAAGCCGATAATACGGTATCTGTATATATTGTAGATACAGCCACAGGTACATTTACCGAAGTTTCAGACTCCCCATTTCCTACAGGTGACCGTCCTTATTCCGTCGCCTTTTCTCCAGAAGTATCTGGCAATGTATTTGCAGGTGTTGCTAATTATGGAGATAGAACAGTCTCCGTATATAAAGTAGTAGAGTAGACCTGGCCAATGCACGCCATGTGCGACTGTTTTCCCTACCTCAAAGATCAATAGAGGAGCCGAAGGAACTGAGCGGCAATAGAATTGAGAGAAGCACGCCTCCGATCAAACCTCCCATCATGAGAAGGAGAAGGGGCTGGGCAAGAGTCACGAGGCGGTTTAAGGTTCGCTCCGTCTCTTCTTCGTAGAGCGTTGCGACCTGGCAGAGCATGGTCGGGAGTTTACCTGTCTCTTCACCGATGAGTACCATGCGAGAAAAGAGCAGAGGAATCTCTTGGTGGCGGCTCAGCTCCTGACTTAAGGGAATACCCTCGACAATCCGCTTTTCTGCAGATGCTAAGATCTCCTCCAGACGGGCATTACTCAGCGCTTCCTTCGAAAATGAGAGCGAATTGACAATAGGCAGTCCGCCTTCGAGGAGCGTGCTCAGTGTTCTTGCAAAGCGGCCAAGGCTCGAATGGATCATATAGCGACTGATCAGAGGGAGTCGTA
>JAFEGS010000220.1 GCA_018239705.1 Verrucomicrobiota bacterium
ATTATTGGCTATAAAAACCTGTGATCCATCGGGCGTAATGGCAAGAGCAGTAGAATTGGAATCAAATATGATAGGAATGGAGGTTGTGACGGTATTGGTAGGAACATCGATGGCCCAAACGAAGCCATCACTATCAGTACAATAGGCTTGCCAGTTACCTTGAAAGGTGAAAAATGACCGATTATTGGCAACAGATGTACCTTCTAACGTTGTGACGGTTACATTGACGACTTGAGGCCAATGCACCGGACTGGTAACACTCATGGAGGAGTCCGAACTAACGGCAAATGATGCTGCAGGAACTGTCCCGAAGGTAACAGCAGTTGTGCCTGTAAATCCACTTCCTGTGATTGTGATAGTTGTTCCTCCGGAAGAGGGGCCCGTCGCAGGGCTTATATTTGTGATCACAGGCTGGGCCGCTGAAAGACTAGTGATGAAAAGAAAGCACAAAGAGAGGAGAAAAGATAAAGAGTAACGCTGTAACATACAATTTTCCTTGCTAATGTTTTAAAACTTCTTTTTAACGATTTTTAGGATAATTGTCGACGAAGATGTGCGATTTGATTATTAAAAATAAAAATTTGCGATTTGCGCAATAGTAGGCTCTACCAAAAGAAAGCTGACAGGTGCGGGATGTTGATAAGAAATGCTGGCATTTCTAAAAGTGGGCTATACAGAAAAACATCGCTTGCCGCGATGAAGCCATATATACACCCGCTCAATCTCGATCTTGATCTTAATAAGGAGTTGGCACATTTTCCGGCATAATAGTACACTTGTGTCTCTAAAAAGATAACGGAGTATTTATGGACTTTAATCCAACACTCAGAGAAATTAGTAATCCATTGTTCAAATATATTTATAATTATTGTTCTAGTAACCCACAGTTGCCTTACACCTGTACTGTCAGTATGCATGGCACTGAGTATGAAAGACTTACTCTGCAATCAAAATTAGTGACATTACAAAAGTGGACCAAGCCTAGCTGTGCAGATCTGGAGACTATGATCCTGATGAATGTGGGAGACGGGTATAGAAATGGCGGTATAAAGACATCAGGTGTAGATACGCTTGGATTTATTACCTTCATGAACAAGGCAGCTACGCTTCAGCCTCACCAGCTGAAAGCAGCATCTGAGCTGGGTAGGTGTAACATGACCATACACGAAATTGAAGCTATTTTCGACAAAGTACTAACAGACGACAAGTAGTTTAAAGAAGTATCTGTCAATGAATAATCAGCGCCACAAATGCATCATCTGCTTTTAAAATAAACGTTGGCGTACATTCAGTTAGGCTAATGCCATAGTGCTCAGCGCCAATGCGCGCATTTGCCATCAATGTCTTGTCTTGAAAAATTTTGTAGTCTTCACCCTCACACAGCTTCCTGAGCTGTTCAATCTTGTCGTTCATTTCATTTTCCTCCAACGGGGCTCACTTTCAGGGCCTTGGCGTATAGCGCAAGTCCCTTGGATATGAGCTCCTGCTCTTCATTGTTTAGGCTCTCTATGGCTGATTGAACCTGGTTTTTGGCCACCGCATGAATCTCAGTGAGCTTCTCTCTTCCCAGCTCTGTAAGCTCAAGATATCGGCTCCTGCGATCTTTATCGTGCACCGCGTACGAGCAGTACCCTTTGGTAACAAGGTCCTTCGCCAAACGGCTGACGGTTGATCTATCCAAAGCGAGCTCGTCACTCAGCTCAAGCAGCGTCAATCGCTTCGTCTCTAGCTTCTGCAAGGCATAGCATTGAGAAATTGAGCCAATATGCGCAAACAGGTGGTTCAGGTAGCCTAAGTGCTGAATGATCTCTCGTGTACTTCTTCGAATGCTGTCGACTCTCTCTACTTCCATCACCTCTCCCATATTGATGCGTGTATCATACAACTATCTACCTCTCTTGACAAGAACTATTCATTTGTGATAGTATTTGTTTTAAAATTAGTGTTGGGAGTACTTTTATGTGTGATGTTCAAAGCTATAGCCCATTTTTTTCTTCGCACATCGATAGCGAGTACTCATTTCCTGATCTACGACCACAAGCTACAGCAATCGTCAACTTTTTTGCTGAGGTACACAAGGATTGGCAGGCTACAAAAAAAGAATGGCACGACCGGGCAATCTCTCAGCTTGACGCCTGGGAATATGCGCTGGATGAAAAAATACCCAATTTCCCGATCCAAGACAAAATAGATAGCTTTGGCAGAAAGTTAAAGGAAGAATTTGCTCCACTTACTGCATTTAATACGTGGCTAGACAGTAATGGCGATGGTGCATTCTTCGAGCAACTTGCAACGTTTTTGGTGAAACTACCCGCTCGCGTCGTTCGTAACATCGTAGAAGTACTCTATAACATTGTACACACAGCTATCTACGCTGCAGTGCATCCCCTAAAGGCATTGAATCAACTAGCAAAGCTACTCGTTACCCTCGTTTATGAACTCACAAAGCCGGAAACCTGGACCATGATAGGTGCTGGAATGGTCGGGGCGGGCGCCGGACAGCTGGCAGTCACCGGAAATCCTCTCTCAGCTATTGGCATAGGCATCGGAGGTGCATTGCTCATTGGTGGCCTCTCTGTTGGAGCCTTGCAGGCAGCACTCGAAGCAGAAGAGGGCAAAAGAGGAGAAGCGGCGCTAAAAAATCTTGAGCTTCAAGCAAAAGAGATCCCTGAAGCTATGCTCACGGGCTTTTGCATGGGGCTTCTTATAGGTGCTATTTCGAAAGCAGTTCCTTCAAAACAGCTCCCTTTCAGACGCGAGTCACTAAGCATCCTTGATGGCATTAACGGCTCCGGAATGCTCGGCAGCGAACTCTGGAAACCTTAAAAAAAGGAAAATCAATGACACCAATCAAAACAGATCAATTAAGTCCAGTAATAGAGAGCCCAGCAGGTCATGATTCGAACATCACAATCTCTGAAGCTATGCCGCTTCTTATTGCAAAATTCCGAGAAAATAAAGAAGGAACATGGATTACGTCCAATTGCCAGCTTATCCAAAGGGATGGCATCCACT
>JAFEGS010000221.1 GCA_018239705.1 Verrucomicrobiota bacterium
AGTGCTTCGATGATGGCATTAAAGAGGTCGTCTCTGTGCTGGATGTTGCGGTAGAGCTGGTGGAGGGCAACTTCTCGTATAGCATCTCTGAATTGGCTGAGCATGATAATTTTTGCGAGGATCCACTTTTCGATTCCCAGTTTTCCGGCTGTCTGGAGCACCTTATCACCTGTGGGATAGCGCTCTTGAAGAAGCCCAACAAACTGTTTGGAGATGCTCTCAAAGTTGAGCGATGCCGGCTTTTCCAGCCCATCGCGCTCAAAGAGAAAGCCGATAAGATTCATACGAGCACGGAAGAACTGGTATACGCCAAGGACTGCCTGGAGCGAGCGCACCTCGCTGAGCAGGGTATGTAGAAGTCCCGGAGGGATTGATGGCCCTTGCGACTTGAGGTCGGCTCCAAGAGAGTGGAAAAAGAAGGCGAGTACTTTGCGAAGCTCTTTATAGGCAAAGCGGTCTGAAAGCTCTCCAAAGAGCTGTACAGGTTCTCTCGGGTTTCCTGTGATATCGCGATACATATCGCGAAGCGTAGTTGGAGCACCGAGGCCAGCGGCTGCGTACTTTTGCACCTCTGTGTCGATGTTCCTGCCGGCGGCGATTTCTCGCCCAAACTGCTCTTCGTGCATCTTTAAGGCCTGTTCAACCAGTTCGTGCAGAGAGCCTTTTGTCGTTGCGAGTAAAAATTTTAATGCATCGTCCGATAGGGTAGCATCGGGGTAGAACTGGCTAAGGAGATCGAGGAGCTCGTCTGGTGATTTGACATCTTTGATTCTGTCGAGCAGCAGCACAAGGATCTGCTGCTTGAGTTCAGGGTTTTGCCTTGAGAAGCGCTCGGCAGTTTCATCGATCTCTTTAATTGGAGCCAGGCGCTGTTCAAGCTCGTCTCGTTCCGATTTTTTGAGGCGCATCTTGTGCTCTTCAATGCTCTTTTCCGTTTTGGGAAATTTGGCACTAAGAGGGTTGACAGCCTCCTCCATATCCTCTTTGAGCGAGACCTGAGTTTCAACCTGCTCTGCAGTTTCTGCCTGACGGCTTAGGAAAGCGCGGAAAGGCGCTAAGGAAATGGGCAGAACACTTAGTGAAGCAAAGTTGAACCTTTTGCAATTTTCCTTATTCATAACCAATATCCCTGTAGAGTGGGTCTCAGCAGAAATAATTGGGACGGTGTATCGACTTAGATGGGAAGTAGAATTAATTTTTAAGCAGTGGAAAAGTTTGTTAAAAATAGATGTTTTACAAGGAATATGTCGTTACCGTGTCGAGACTTTGATTTGGAGTCGATTATGTACGGTAATAATCGTAGCTAGCATCACAGCTACTTTTATGAATTTAGCTCACAAGTACTGTAATGGAGAATTAAGCTCAGATAAGCTTGTCAAGTATTTAATGAGGAATGGAAAGTTATGTGAGGCAGTAAAGCGAGGAAGGGTCGAAAATCTTGAAAAGGAAATGATTCAGGATATTAAAAGAAGGCTTCTCAAAGACAAGAGAAGCCGTACAACAATGAGAGAAAGAATAATAAGCCTTGAGGCATATTATGAATGGCCTGAATACGCGTAAATATTTAACATTAGGTAAGTTATGTTAGCTTAATGCGTATGAAGAGGCCTTTCGCACTTCAAAACGCGCTCGAGTACGCGAAGCGTTTGGAGCGATCAGTCCCCTTTCGCTTTGTTTTGGAGGTGCTATTTTCTAATGTAGCCTGGGACTGGGGGCTTTTGTCTAAACTCGACATCCGAAGAGAGGTCAACAATAGCGCTTTTGCCATCAACGAATTAAGTCAACACAGATTAAGTCATTGACATTAAACTATGTATACTATATAATTTTTTATTACTAATAAAGGAGAAGTTATGGCTTTTAGAGTTGATAATAGTGTAGACCGTCATGAATTAGGCACCTATTTTAGAGAACAGGTTAATCCACATATACCTAGAGAGGTTTCGCTGTTTTTGCGCAAAATTGATCCCCCACATAATGACGGAGAATCTATTCATGCCCACATGACAGACACTTCTACACTCATGTTTGATGGCACTTGGGCAAATGGCAAGGGCTTTAGGCTGCCAGAATGTGTATTAGTATTTCTCAAAACATATAACTTTACACTTCCTGTAGATAATGACAAAATGCCTGAATTTACAGGTGCTAATAATCGCCGCATCGACTTTACTGCCGATGAAATTAGAGCGATGTCCAAGGGCAAAGAACTTCCCTCCTCTATGCGCAAGATCGATCGCGCGCATAATGGATCTCCTCAGGATCACATCCATTTCCAAAGAGATGAAAACGATTATGAAGCCATACTCAATAAAGACGGCTCGTGGGATCCTAAGCTTAATAGAGCCCTAACTGAGGAAGAAAAAGAGTTTATTACCTCCCTCGAATGGACCATACCTTCACAGTAGCAACGTAAAGACAGTAGTACAAGGGGCCGTAGGACACGGCCCTTTTTGCCTAATCAATCATCGCCACAATGATCATCACCATGGCCTTGAGTTTTTGCCTCTAAAGTGCTTTACTTACTCAACTAGCACAACTATCATAGATGGTAGAGATAAAGTTGATGAAGTAAAAATAGTCACTGCTAGAGAATTTTTAAATATTCAAAATTCATATTGAGTAGGTGCTTCTTTGACACCGATCATTATGTTTTGGTCTGTCTGTGTCTCTCTACGTCTAATAACCGCTCATGAAAATCGCGTACTTCGTCGTGAATTGCGCGCACCAGCTCTCGAGTGGATTCCAATTTTGCGTCTGAATGCCTTGCATCTGCTCTCGCTTCTGCTCGCGTCCACAAAAACAAAGGTATTACCATTGCTGCATTCGCTATAAATACCCCTAAAACTGTCAGTATCGCCGTTAGTTCCATATTCATCTCAACAACCTCCCTCTCTCGACACCATGTTAGATGCATACTAGCAGCTTAGGGATTTTAAGACAAACCTATTTGCCTATGACACGAAGGATAGGAATTTCAATCCATTTTTCTGAAATATAGGTTCCTTTTG
>JAFEGS010000222.1 GCA_018239705.1 Verrucomicrobiota bacterium
ACCTTCATAGCAGAAGGTCGAATCATCTCGGCCATCTCGCTCATCTCTCAGCGTGATCTGCACTCCTGGGTTGAGGAAGGCAAGCTCTCGGATCCGCTGCGCCAGCGTGTCATACTCGGCATCGACAACCTTCATTACTGTAGCATCTGGCCAGAAGGTGATTTTTGTACCGCGTTTTGCTGTGGTACCAACAACAGCGAGCTCTTGAGATACATGTCCCTTTGAGAACTGCATCTCGTGGACCTTGCCCTCTTTGTAGACCTGAACAACCATCTTCTCAGAGAGTGCGCAGACGCAGGAGACGCCAACACCGTGCAGACCGCCGGACACCTTGTAGGTCTCCTTATCGAACTTACCACCGGCGTGAAGCACCGTCATAACGACTTCCAAAGCAGAAACATCTTTACCGCGTCGCTGAGACTCCTTTTCGTGCCTGCCGATTGGGATACCGCGGCCATCATCTTCAATGGTGATTGCGCGATCGCGATGCAGGATGACATCGATGGTCTTACACCAGCCTGCCATGGCTTCATCAATAGCGTTGTCTACAGCTTCATAAACCAGCTGATGGAGTCCATTTATGCCGGTATCACCAATGTACATACCGGGCCGCTCACGCACTGCCTGCAAGCCTTCAAGCACAGTGATCGAATTCGCGTCATATCCTTTCGGCTCTCTCTCTTCTGTCATACTGCTTCCTAAACTATAATGTAGTAATGCTAATGCTAGCCTATGCGGAACACAATGTTCCTGATCACAATGCCCGGCAGCGCCTGCCTGATGGCTTCGATAATCTTTTGTTTGTCTTGTGGGCTATGGAGAAGACTCAAAAGCGTCGAATTTTTTACGTTGACGTGCAGCACTCCATCTTCAAAGCGAGAAGCCTTTGTGAGAGGAGCGAGCGTCTCGCCAATGATGTCTGCCCAAGCCTCGAGGAGGAGTTTTGGCTGTGTATTATATTTTCCCTGTAGGCTCTTTAGCACTTGCGGCAAAAGGTCTTGGAGCTTTCGCGACGTCGGCTTTGTGCCATCATATCCGTGAGAATTTCTATAATACGTTTTGGCCATTCCCTAACCTTTAAAAACTGACTAGGAGTATCGCACATTTCTCAGCTTACGGCAAGCAATAAAACGACAAAACGACCAAAACGACAAAGGACACAAACGACACAAACGACGAAAAGGACTTAAACGACAAACAACGACAAAAAGGACGAAAAGGACAACAGCCAAGTCCTTTATGTCGTTTTGGTCGTTGTTCGTCGTTTAAGTCCTTTTCGTCGTTTTCGTCCTTTTCGTCGTTTGTCGTTTTGGTCGTTGTTTGTCGTTTGAACCGCACACTTTTTCATCATACTCCTTGTTATTTTCTCACATCTACCCTAGCTTGAAACGTAACCTTACTTGGAGGGATAATTCATATGTCTATAGGTCCAGTAAAATGTATATGCCATGATGATATCATTCCTCAAAATGAGGCAGAAGTTGTAAAGGACGCAGAAGCCATAAAAAAAACTCTTTACAGCGTAACAGAAAAGCAGCAGCAGCTTTCCATCGACCTCTCTTCAGGCAAGCTCCAAGGCGCGAAAGAGAAGCTTGCAGCGCTCGCTATTCAAATTGATGAGTGCTGCATTCGAATCAAGCAAGGCTTCGAACAGCTCCCCTTTATAAGAAATATCAGCTGCTGGAAGGCATTTGGAGAGCTCAAACAGATTTCCTATCGAGAAAGAAAGAACAATACATACATGAGCCGCAGCCTTATTGGCACAAAAGAAAAGGTTAAAAAGGAGATAGAGCCAGAGCTCTCTACACGTGTGACAACGAGCTATCTGCAGTCTCTCAAGGATGTACCACTCGACACTAAACGCTGTTTCAAAACGGAAATCTGGTTTTTCTCTTGGCAGTATCCTACTACCTATCAAATTATTGTACATATGCAGCAGACAGCAAAAGTACTACAAAAAATTGAGGCAGAGGTAGAAGATAAAATCTGCAAAATCTGGCAAGGAGAGTTTCTCGGATTATACCCGCAGGCAGAAGCGCCCTCTTTAAGAGCCTGTCTCAAGATACTTAAACAAAACTTGATTGCCCTGCAAAATCAACTAGGTGAGATCGACTCCTCTGCAGAAGCAGGAGTATCCTATGCTACAGCTCTTTTTGCCTGGATTGACGCCATCGAGCGTAGAATCGCCTTTCTTGCAAAAAGCAGCGAAAATCCCAGGCTGCAGGTAGGCCATGTACAGCAGCTTCTGTACCTTACTCTAAGCAAGCCAAGCTTTCCACAGCTCTATACTACCATCCAAGCCCTCCAGGAGCTCTCTTCTGAACCAGAAGATAGAAGTACCTTTTTTGAAGCGCACAAAACCCACGTTATTACGGCCGTGAAATCTGCTCTTGTACTAGCCGGAAAAAACCTCTTGGCTCTTTCCGAGCAAGAACAGCAAATAGAAAAAATGATTTTAGCAAGGAAAGGTCTCACTGGGTGTTCAGACACTGCCCTAAAGGACCTTCTATTAAAAAAAATTATACATCACCTCCATTTCACACGTGATGAGTTCAATATCTCCCTCGACCTTCTCCTCACCACACTTGAAACGCGGGCTGAGTATGAAAAAATTTGGAAAACAATACAAAATGACAACGCATTGGCTCAGCACCTACGTGCCTATAAAGAGCAATCGGCTTTCGATCAAGACAAAGAGGTGCTCTCCAGAGTAAACGACATTGTGTTCTGTATGAACAAAACGAGCAAAACCGTAAGTGAACACATTCCTGCACAAACTGCCTACATTTTTGACCACTACGCCCTGTGCCAGCAGCTTCTGTACGAAATAGAACGCATACCTGCCAGCCAGCAGACAAAAAATCGACTACATAGCGCTCTTGCGCCTATAGAGGGCCTATTTTCAGCAATAACAAGCAAATACAACTATCCAGACTACTATAGCGATCTACGCAGTATTGTTATTCCTGAAGTGAGCGAACTGGAGAAAATCGACTATATCTTTCCCAT
>JAFEGS010000223.1 GCA_018239705.1 Verrucomicrobiota bacterium
AGCATCGAAGACCTCGATGTATACCGCACATCAAAAGCCGCATTAAAACGCCAAACAGAAGGCAAAAAGACTGGTATTGATACCAATCAAGCAAAACTAGATATCGCACGTCTCAAAGCGAAATACGAGCCTATAGATGCGAGAATAAGAGCTTTCCAGCAAGCTACACTTCGCGAATATGGCAAAGACCTTCTTGGCCCTGACTTGATACAAAAATGGAATTCCCAATATTACTCACCTCTATACCGCGTAATGGATAATGGAAAGGACTCGATTCTTGCTTCTGGCTCACTCTTGCCAAAACAGCCCTTCAGGAAGATGAAAGGGTCTGAAAGGAAGATCATCCCACCAAGTGAATCCGACCCATACAACACAGCTATGCTCGTGCGAAACGCCAAGAAAAACGATGCTGTTCTACAATACCTCAAAGGAGTGACTGAGGGTAAACTTCCAGGAAAAGTCAGAGCTGCAAAGCCTGAGCCAATCTCAGCAGTGGCTTTTGATGAGCTTGGGATTGACCCAGAACTGAGGAAATTAGCTGACACTCTACACAGCCAGACAAGAACCAATAGCTTCACCCCAGAAAAGAACATCATCCGAGGTTGGAAGAATGGTAAGCCTTTCGATATCGAGGTGCCTACCGAGATTTATGATGTTTTTGCCTCTCTTGCTCCTCAAGCAAGAGGCCCCATTACGAAATTCTTCGGGGCAGTAAACAGGCTGTTTTCGAAAGGTATCTCTATGGAACCTCGAAAATTCGCAAGCATTGTGAGCCGAGATGCACTCTCTTCCCTGATCTATAGTCGCACAGGCAGTAACCCTGTCTCTGTGTTTGAAGCCTTAGCAGACGTGTACAATGGAGCTCCAGTTTACAAGGAGTTTCTTGCTATGGGCGGAGACCTATACGCATCCAGATTGGCAGAGCGCATCGATCGAGCCAAAACCATTGATCAGCTTATCACCCCAGGCAAAGACAAAGGTATCATCGTACCTTTCGAGAAGATGGGAGATTACTTCAGAAAATACGGCGAAACACTTTCGGACATTTCCCTTGCTGTTCCTCTTGCTGAGTACAAAAGAGGTCTTGAGAAGTTCGGCAATACTCCAGAAGGGCGCCTAATGGCAGCTATGGAAGCCAGAAGAGTCGTTTATGACCCAACAAGAAAAGGTGCAAGCAAAGTCGTACAAGGCTTTGGAAACTATATCCCTTTTTGGAATGTATCCCTACAAGACATGAGTATGGTTGGGCAGAACCTGAAAAGACCAGAGACATGGATGAAGGGCGTGGCTGCGATCAGTGTTCCCACCCTCTTGCTAAAGATGGCGAATGAAGGTAACCCCGATTACGAAGCGCTTACACCGATTGACAAGGCGGCATTCTGGCATATCTATTCAGGCGACAAGCATATCCGTATTCCGATACCATGGCTTCTTGGTACAGCTTTTAAGGCTGGTACTGAGGCATTCTACGACACAACAACCGAGATGATGAACGTAGGCGATGACAGGGCAAAAGACGCATGGAAAGGCATGTATGACCACTTCGTTGAGAATGTGAGTGGCGCTGTCCCTCCTGCAATGCAGATTTACTTGGAGCAAACCACTGGAAAGACCGCGCCCTCACCTATAGGATATTTCCTTGGAACAGAATCGAGAGCGCCGGAAGTTGTGCCAAAACGCCTGCAAGGTCTAGAACCCAAACATCAATATACTTCAAAAACAAGTGTCTTAGCAAAGAAATGGGGGGAATTATGGAATGTGAGCCCTGTCAAAGTGGAGCGATTCATAAAGGGCCTAGGCGGAACTTCTGCCAACAGCCTACTCGCTCTTACCGACGAGATCGCATATTTTACAGGCCTAGCAGAGGACAAGCGCCCAGAGCAGAGAGAGGCAAATTATCTCATGCTCGGTCACTTCGTGTCCAATTCGCCACCATCGAGAACGAAATACCAAAATGAGTTTTACGAGTATCTCCGTGAGGCAGAGCAGCGCAAGCAAAGCCAAAAGCTGGTTCAGAAGAAAGGCCTTGATGAGAGCTTGGAAGATCTCTCATATCAGCACGTGCCGCTCGGCAAGTATCAGCGCAGGATAGGCAAGCTCTTCAAGGACATGCGCTCTGCTGAGGAAGATGAGACCATGAGCGCTGCCCAGAAAAAGAGCTACATCGATTCCCTGCAAAGAGAGATCAACGACCTCTACAAAGAAGCCGTTGACGAGGTGCGAGAGGCTAAGGCTGGGAAATAAGCCTAACGGTCACAAGTGCAGCCCTCTGTTGCAAAACCTACTGCATAGAGCACTGCAAGATCAACACCAAATATAGTTGTCCAGTCAGCATCATGATAAAAGTACATGCAAAGGTTTAAAAGAACTAGAAACCATGCCGTGCGTTTAAATGCTTTCATAGCTAAAAGTCTTGAATTTTTTTGAGATTTACTTGTGAAGAGACCTCTCTTGAGACCCTATCTCTCCAGTACTTTTCTTTCGCAACACGTGCGCAAAAATGACTCGTTAACTGTATCTGTACAGTTTCCCAAAACGTTTCTCTTTCGTCTCTTTTGAGTCGTCTTGCAACTGGAGCAATTTCATCGACTACAACTCTTATATATGGAATTACCGCATTTGCCTGTGCCACATTTACATTCCCGACCCATTGGCCTATAGCTGGGGCTTTAGCTATAGAGATATCTCTCTGTATGTAATGATCGTATGCTTTAAACGCGGAGTAAGTGGCTTGTGATGCTATAGCTCGAATTTCTTCTTGGCTTCGTGTAAGGCTTATCTGGCTCTCTTGTTGTTTTTTGGTTTCTTTCGCCTGTAATGCAGGGAAGGCAAATAAAATCATTAATGATAGAATAGTATAATGCATTTTAAACTCGCGTTTTATTGTTCGGAATTATTATGAAGAGTCATTTTGTTTTGGTCAATGCAAGTAACTTTTTCGCCAGAAACGCCGTGAAAATACTCTTTAAAGAGTCTCCACCTTCCTC
>JAFEGS010000224.1 GCA_018239705.1 Verrucomicrobiota bacterium
GTCCAAAACACATTTGCAAATACCATAATATCGAAAAATTCAGCGTAGGGCATGTGTGGGTTCATTACCAACAGACAATAGGAGCCGAGAGCTAAAAAGAGCCCAAAGAGCGGTCCCATCAAGACAACAAAAAATTCTTTTATATTGCTCAGCCGTGGGCCCTGTCGAATGGTCACGCCTCCAATCAACCCTAGCTCAATACGGGCCCGCTGTCCCCAAAGGAGGGCCGTAAGGGCATGGCCAAGCTCGTGAACAAGCACCGACACAAAAACGACAATAACCCACTCTACAAAGAGAGTAGGGGTAGCTCCATTCATGTAGCCAATAAAGAGGGAAAGCAGCCAAAAAGAGGGGTTTATATAGAGGGGGATATTTCCGGGTAGTACAATCATGATCTCATTTTTTCCAATAGGGCCTTGGCCATTAAGCTGGGGTTTCTCACAACAGTAACACCTGCCTTTTCAAAGGCTTCAATTTTTGCCTGAGCTGCTCCCTTACCGTGGGAGATAATAGCACCGGCGTGGCCCATTCTGCGTCCAGGTGGTGCTCCAAGACCGGCAACAAAGGCCACAACGGGCTTTGTGCATGAGGCTCTGATCCATTCTGCCGCCTCTTCTTCTGCCTCACCACCAATCTCGCCAATCAGCAAAATAGCCTCTGTTTGTGGGTCTTGCTCGAAAAGTTGTACCACATCGACGAAATTTGTGCCATTCAAGGGATCTCCGCCGATGCCAACACAGGTCGATTGCCCTAAACCTGCCTGCGTGATCTGCCAGACTGCTTCATAGGTCAATGTGCCCGACCTGGACACAATCCCAACACTTCCCGGTCGATGGATATATCCGGGCATAATTCCTACCTTGCACTGCCCTGGTGTAATCACGCCGGGGCAGTTGGGCCCAATGAGGCGGCTTGTGCTGCTTCTTCGAAGGACGCGCGACACTTCGAGCATATCATGGACGGCAATTCCCTCGGTAATACAAACAATCAGCCGAATACCGGCATCTTCGGCCTCCATAATGGCATCTGCAGCATACTGGGCCGGGACAAAAATCATCGAGACATCGCAGCCGGTCTTCTCCTTTGCCTCTCGTACGGAATCAAAGATAGGAAGCTCCTGGTCAAAAGACTGTCCGCCCTTTCCGGGAGTTACACCTCCTACAACGTGTGAGCCGTAGGCAATGCACTGCTGGGTGTGGAAGCTTCCCGCCTTTCCGGTAATGCCCTGGCAGATCACGCGGCTCTCGCTATTGACTAAGATAGGCATGGCTGCCTCTTTTCAACTACGGTACGGCACGCCTCATCGAGGCCTGCTGCAAAGGTAATATCCAACCCCGACTCTTGCAGATCTTGCCTAGCCTTTTCCCAATTTGTCCCCTCCATGCGCACCACGATGGGCGCTTTATACTTTGCATCTCGCACGGAACGCACAAGGGCTTTTGCGATTGTTTCACAGTTCATAATGCCGCCAAAAATATTGACCAAAATAGCCTTCACGTTAGGCTCTGAAAAGAGAATGGAAAATCCTTCAATGATCTTTTCCTCAGAGCTTCCGCCCCCAACATCGAGAAAGTTGGCAGGCTCTCCCCCCCAAAAACGAATAAGATCCATCGTCGCCATAGCAAGTCCCGCCCCATTGACCATACAGCCAATATCGCCGGACAGTGCTACGTAGGCAAGATCGTGCTGTTTTGCACGCCGCTCAGCTTGGGGAACCTGGTGTGGATCCCACATACTCATGAGGCGCTTTTGCCGAAAGAGTGCGTTGTCATCGATGTTGATCTTTGCATCGAGTGCAATAAAGCCCCCCTCAGCAGTCACAACTAAAGGATTGATCTCGACGAGAAGCGCATCAAAATCAAAAAATAATTTAACTAACGAGTTGATAATTTCTGGCCTATTCCACCCTAAAAATACCGCCAGTCGTCGCTGTTGAAAATCATACAGCTTTCCTCCCTCCGGTATCTTCTCTATAATCAACTTGTCAGGGCCCTGTTCTTCGATGTCGCTACCGCCATCCGTTGAGGCTATCACACAAGGACCTTGCCTTGACCTATCCAGATAGACTGCGAGGTAGTACTCTCGTTCATAGGTCACAGGAGTGTCGAGAAGGAGCTTTTCCACCACTACTCCCTCAGGACCCGTCTGCGCATTGACGAAACGCATGCCAAAAAGCCTCTGAGCCTCTTTTCTGATCTCTTTCGGAGTATCTGCACGCACTATTCCTCCGGCCTTCCCTCTTCCTCCCGCATGCACCTGTATTTTGAGGACGGCTTGTTTTAACCCCAGAGCATCAAGTTCATCCAGGGAGCTGACAACGTGGAAAGGTGCGACCGGCACACCATATTCTGAAAGAAGCTGCTTTGCTTGAAACTCGTGAAGATACATTGCCACCTTGAATCTAAAGAAACTTTTCTGTATATTTACAAGAAATATTCTCATCAAGATAAATATGGTATTTCAATTTTTAAAAGCCGGTTATACGGCGCTTAAGTCGGCACTCCAGAAAAGCCGCTCCTTCTTTGCACAAAAACTGGCATCGCTCTTTGCTACAAAGGTCGATGAAGAGCTTATCGAGGGACTAGAGGAGCTCTTTTTCGAAGCAGACCTCGGCCTTCCCACATCGCAAGAGCTGATCAAAAAGACAAGAAAATTTTTAAAAGAAAAGCCTAAAGCAGCCCCTGCAGAAATTATCGCATTCCTGCAAGAGGAGCTCACGCAGGTTCTTCTGGCAAAAAATAGCTCTTTGCATATGCCACAAGACGCTTCAGGGCCTGTAGTCTTGTTGATTGTCGGTGTCAATGGCAATGGCAAAACCACCTCGATTGCAAAGCTTGCACACATCTTAAAAAATGATGGAAAAAAGGTGCTGCTGGCAGGGGCTGATACCTTTAGAGCAGGTGCACAGGAGCAGCTTGCCATCTGGGCAGATCGCCTGCAGGTAGATCTGGTATGTGCAAACTACAAAAGTGATCCGGCTGCTGTT
>JAFEGS010000225.1 GCA_018239705.1 Verrucomicrobiota bacterium
CACTCCCTAACACACACTCTAAAAAAAGAATCTTATAGATATGACTTTCTTTTCATCTTTATGTAGTGTGGATTTGTCGATAAGTGGCTTTTTTCCTCTGAAGTGTTCTGTTGATACTTTGACTGTTTTATTGTTCGTGGGGAGCGTTGCGCTGTTTATATCTAGAGCATCTCTGTAGATTCCAGAGGAAATCAGTGCCTTATCGACACTCGAAAAGCTGTAAACTCATAATTTTTCACTAAATGTTGCTGTTTTGTGAATACGCTACCGCCTTTTTCAGACCTATGCTTGGCTCTATCTCCCTTGCTATTGATGAGCACAGAGCTATCACAGATAAGTATTCTGTCGTTTGCTTCCATCGCGCCTTACATGTTTTCTAGTAATTTGCTCGCTGGCAATGAAAGCTGCTTACAGAGCTCAAGAACCCTGCCACGAGATATTTTTTCTTGGCTGTAGGCTTCTACGACGAGCTGGTAGATATAGAGAATAAGCTCTCGCTGCAGGAACGGCTCTTCTTCCATTTTGATTCGAGGTTCATAATGCTGGAGAAATTGCACATGTTCTTTCGCTATGTTTTCCTGTTTGAGGAGTTTTTCACTCTCATCTTGAGAGATGTATTTGAGACTTTGCAGCCGATATACGGTTGCCTGATAGCTCACACCAAAGTGATGAGCAATAGAAATGACATTTTGAGGCGTCAGCTTGTGTACGAGCTGCCGGCTTTCAGCTTCAATAACTGTGTCAGTAGCTACATCATACACAGCAGCAGAGCTTCGACTAGAAAGCCCCTTTCCTGTTTTTTGAATAGCCTCCATGATACCATCTCGAGGTAATAAAAAGGCAGCGGCAAAAGCGTTTGCTCTTTTTTCAACCAGGTCCATGATGTTTGTTGTATCTGAAACAACGCAGCGCTGTTTTTGGTCAAACAGTGCATGCGCATATTCATGGACATATGAAAAGCGCTGCCTTGGTCTTGCATGGGTTGCATTTATAAATATAGCCATTCCAAGTGAAGCCTGATGTAAGAAGAGGCCTGATATATCGTTCGGAAGGTGAATACCTGCTGCCCATATCCCTTGCGAATGGAGTATCTCAACAATATCGTAGATTGGAAAATTGCCAACCCCTAGACGGCGCCGCTCTTCTTGAGCAGCTCTTTCTCCTTGCTCAATTGCTTCAGAGCTGTTTTTAGGCGTGGTAAATAGATATCTAATAGGGGCGTGCCTGCGTATGCCAAGCAACTGTTCGAGCTGTGCTCCTTCTTTACATAGCTGCAGGCACCTTGCTACTTGTTCATTACTCGCTACATTTTTTTCAAGCCCAGGTGCACGTCTATGCAAAACAAGTAGTGGGGACTCATCTGAAAAGAGCGCCTCATCAAAAAAATCTGCTACACTCATGTGAAATAGTACTGCCAGTCTGCTTAGCTCAAGCGTCGACACCTCCCGCAATCCAGCCTCTATTTTTGTATAGCTTTTCTTTGGTAGCCCGAGAGAGCGTTCAACGGCGTCTTGCGTTAGTCCAGCCTCTTCTCGTGCTTTTTGCAGTCTTTTTCCGAGTATCTGTTGGTCCATACTTTTACAACCTTCCTATAACCCTAAGAATACAAAATCGCACCATATATATCAAATATTGGCAAAATTGGTGCGAAATAATTAGTTTATGTTTTTCGTAAAAAGTTGCTATTTTTGTGAATTTGGGAAGGAAGAGCCAAACATCGGCGCCTTGCTCTTTGACTCTTCTTCGGTAGCTTCATCTTGCAAAACATCCCAGTGTTCTAAAAGAATCCCATCTTTGATGTAGAGGATGTCTGCTGCTATCCAATTTTTTGGGGCGCCAAAGCCGCTAAATCGGCCGTGAACAATCACTCCCGGTTCATATGTAAGCGTGCTGGGCAGGCTTTTCACCAGATTGAAGAGACCATCGCGCCCTGGCCCTATGTGAGCGCTGTGCTGTACATAGTTTGCTGACCAGTATTTCTCTGCATTTCTGTAATCGCGCTTGTTAAATAGCGTGTCGAAGGCCTTTAAAACCAATGCTTTATTTTTTTCTTGTACGTTCATTGCTTCCTAATGCTCTCTTCGTGAAGGTTTCTCAAACATTGTTCTGACATCTCCTCGATCTTCTGAAACGCCTGCAAATTGGCTGGGTCAGAAACAAGCTGCCGTGCTTGCTCAAACGTCACCCATCTAGTTTCGTGAAATTCAGTCGGATCGACCTTGAAATCTGTACCGTCCGTTGGAAAGAGGCACCAGAAGTCGTAATGGACTTTACATCGCTGCGGTTCATTGTCAATCGGAGTGATTGTAAGTAAGAAAAGCTCGAGAGTCTGCACTGTTTTGCACTCCACACCTAGCTCCTCTCTGATTTCCCTTCTCACGGTTTGCATGAGCGTCTCTCCAGAATCGATATGGCCACCGGGCGATACCCACATACCAGCCTTTTTATGGTGCGTGATAAAGATTTTTCGTGTGATGGGGTTGTAGGGGAGAAAATAGGTACAGAAATGGCTCTGGGCATCAGCGTCTCGAGTAAGGTCGCCCTGCTCCGCCCTTGCCAAAAATTTTTGCCTGACTTCTTGGCTCCCATACGCCGGATTACTTGCATATTCTCGTATTTCATCGATTAATGTTTTTGTCATCGCCCCCCCCTAAAGAACAGGCAGTGTATAGGCTCTCACTTTAACCTGCAACGATCTCTTTTCAAAAACATTTTATACCGTATTTATTACGGTTTACAAAAACAGTTATTTATCTGAAAATGGAGGGCATATGATAAGCGTGGAAGAGTATTTTAAAAATTATATCATCAAGTGCTCGGATCTAATAAAATCAGTTACACAGCCTTTACGGGATCATTTCGGAATAAATCATGTCTCGTATCACCGAATTGACAATGAGGGGAGGTATGCGACACTCGGCGACCGCCCCGATTGGGCTGAACACTACACGAGTAAACAAATTTTTCTCCGCGATCCCTACCTAA
>JAFEGS010000226.1 GCA_018239705.1 Verrucomicrobiota bacterium
CTATCTCTAAGGGGCTCAGTTTATGCCTTTCATAGGGTACTTTAGAGATCGTTTTGAGCTCATCTGACAGGTGGCTCAAAAACTGCTTGTGCTCATGATTTTTGCTCTTTGCCTGCAGCTTGCCAAGGATCCTGAGGATCTTCTCTTGCGAGCCATGTTTTTTTAGCGAAGAGTTGTGAAGAATTGTCTTTTGTACCAGTTTATGAGCTCCATCAAGTGCGTCTGCGGAGCCATGGCGTTTGCTCAGAGATGACTTCGCTTGTAGAGATAATAGAGACGACGTTGAATACCCTGCCTTCACAGAACTCACAGCTTTCATAAATTGCTCCAAATTGGATGTTTTTTGTGGTAATAGCAGAAAAGTTTCTAAAATGGTACAATAATGCAACAATCGTAAGGAGAAATTGAGATGTCAGACATTGCAGATCGCGTGAGTGTTATTGAGGCAAAACTGATCCATATGTGGAGGTATCTTTGACTTAGCTGCGAAAGAGGCAGACTTACAGGCACTAGAAGATCGGATGGGAACAGCCTCTTTTTGGGAAGACCAAAACGAGGCGCAAGCGGTCATTGAAAAAGCAAATAGTCTAAAGTCATGGATTGTCCCTTACCGCGACCTCTCAAGAAGAACAGCAGACGTCAAAGCGCTTTTTGCAGAGGCTATTGATGCTCAAGATGATGCGTTTCTTAGTGAGCTGACGCAAGAGATCGATGCAGTAGAAAAGGAGCTAGGCGAACTCGAGATCCGCCAGATGCTCTCAGGTGAGCTCGATCCCTGCAGCTGCTTTTTAAGTATCAACTCAGGAGCCGGAGGAACAGAGGCTTGTGACTGGGCGCAGATGCTTTTAAGGATGTATCAGCGATGGGCAAACAGGCGTGGCTGGGAGGTGGAAGTTGTTGACGTTACTCCCGGAGATAGTGCTGGGATAAAAAGCGCTACTATCAAAATTACCGGTTCATTTGCCTATGGCTATGCAAAGGCTGAAAAAGGGGTACATCGGCTTGTCCGCATATCTCCTTTTGATAGTAATGCAAGGCGCCATACCAGTTTTGCAGCTGTCGATGTGACACCAGAAGTCTCAGATGATATCGTTATTGAACTTCGCTCTGAAGACATACGCGTCGATACGTTTCGAGCTTCCGGTGCCGGTGGACAGCACGTCAATAAGACAGACTCAGCCGTTCGTATGACCCACATCCCTACAGGAATTATTGTGACGTCTCAGGCACAGCGCAGCCAGATTCAGAATAGAGAGACCTGTATGAAGATGCTGCGCTCGAAGCTATACGAACAGGAAGTTCTTGAAAGACAAAAGAAATTAGAGCAAATATCAGGTGAGAAGAAAGAGATTGCCTGGGGAAGCCAGATACGCAGTTATGTCTTTCAGCCCTATACGCTCGTTAAGGACGTACGAACAAAAGTAGAAATAGGTAATGTACAGGCAGTGATGGATGGGGAGATCGATCCCTTCATCAATGCCTATTTAAAAGAATTTGGAGCTAGTAACAATGAGTGAACCGTCTGCCTTTGCACAAGATGAAGAGCAGGTCATCCCTGGCCTTACTGTGCGATACACACAGCTGCAGGATGCAGAGCATTTAAAAAATTGGCTATTAGACCCTGAGGTCAGTGGCTGGTTTCCCATGGCAAACGAGGCAGAAGTTGAAGATGCCGTGCGTCGCTGGATCTCATTTAGTAGAGTGAAATCATCGCTCACAGCAGAGCTAGACGGCGTTCCTTGCGGCCTTGTGACCCTCTATGTTCAGGGCTATAAAAAGCTCCAGCATCAATCAGAGTTTGGGATTATCGTTGCAAGCGGCATGCGGAATAAAGGTATTGGATCGTTTTTGATGCGCAGCATGATGCGTCTTGCAAAAGAGCAGTTTCGCCTCGAGCTCGTGCACCTTCAGGTATATGCAGAAAACCCTGCTATCAGGCTGTACAAGCGCTTTGGGTTTCGAGAGTTTGGAAGACAGACACACTGGATCAAAGAGACCGACCGGTATGTCGGCAGAATTTTCATGGAGCGGTTTTTATAATGGCAGGACATAGCAAGTGGGCAAATATCAAGCATAGAAAAGGGAAGGCCGATGCCAAAAAAGGCAAGCTCTTCACTCGTGCATCAAAAGAAATTATTAACGCAGTAAAGCAGGGTGGACCAGATCCAAAAAATAACCCTCGTCTGCGACTTGCTCTTCAAAAAGCACGCGATGTCAACCTTCCCAATGACAATATCGATCGCCTGATCAAAAAGGCATCAGAAGCCGGTCAAGAGGCCTATATAGAGATGCAGTACGAGCTCTATGGCTATGGCGGCGTAGGTATTTTGGTCGATATCATGACCGACAATAAAAATCGCATCTCCTCCGATATACGTATTGCTACAAACAAGCGTGGGGGAAGTGTCGCTCATCCAGGAGCTGTGGCCTTTAACTTTGATCGTAAGGGTGTGCTTCACGTGCCCAAAAAATATGCGGTCGAAGATACGCTGTTTTTAGCGGTCTCAGAAGCTGGTGCAGAAGATTTTATTGTCGATGAAGAGGACTTTATTGTCATCACCGATCCAATGTCGCTAGAGAGCGTAAAAGAGGCTGTGAAGCATCTTCGGGTTGAGCAGTTCGAGGCTGACCTCGAAATGATCCCAAAGACTTATATCGAATGCGATGGCGAAACGGCCAAGCAAAATCTGGCTCTTATCGAGTGGCTTGAAGGAATTGAGGATGTGGAAGAGATCTACCACAATATGAAGTAAACAAGGAACGTATGACAGTGACTGAGAAAAAAAAGACAGCGATTCAACCAACGCGAACAGAAGATTACGCAGAGTGGTACCAGCAGGTAATTAAAGCGGCAGATCTTGCAGAAAATGCCCCAGTGCGTGGCTGTATGGTGATTAAACCGTGGGGATGGAGTATCTGGGAGCTGGTCCAGGCTCGCCT
>JAFEGS010000227.1 GCA_018239705.1 Verrucomicrobiota bacterium
ATGTGTTTTCTCATGGGTAATTCCCTCTTTTGTATTGTCCGAAATTTAGAGATGGCCGAACTGTAGATTTTTTGTTCATTTTTTACAATGAACAAAAAATCTGCAAAATAACGGTTTCAATATAAGGGAGATAGGGTTATTCCACCGGAATGCTCTGATGCCAATGGAAGAGGTTCTCAGGATCGTACCTGCGCTTAATGTGCTTAAGGCGCTCAACATGGTCTCCATAGTAGACCTTTAAATAGTCATCGCCAATGTCATAGTCGACGATGTTTGCATAGCAATAGGGCGAGGTGTAGGGCACAACCTCAGAGTGGAATTTGCGAAGTTTATGAAGGCCGCGCTTAGCCATATCTTCTTTGTCCCAATAGAGCACATGGTACCACCAGGCAAAGGCTTTTCGGGGGAAAAAGGCGCTTCTTCCGTCGGCAATAGCGCCGCCAAAAGCGTCAAGCTCAAAATAGGCGTAATAGCTCTCTTGCTCTGCTTTTAGCTTTTCAAAGAAGGCAATTGCGGTCTTTATAGGCGTATCCGTTAAGGGCTTCATCACAATTTCTGACTTACTCTTTAAGAAGGGGTAGGGCGCTCGGTCTGCCCACTCATTGGTAGATTGGAGATAGCTTTGCTTCTTGACAGCCACTTTTGGTTTTAAATGACGAAAGGCACTTTCCCACTCCGTAAAGTCCCTATCGCCCACTTTCAGGCCTGTTACGGCAAGTGAGAGCTGTTTATTGCTATACTTGAAGGCAACAGTTGTGGATATAGTATCAGGCAAGGTTTTTACCCACTCTTGCCAGGTGTGACACACCTTCAACACAGTCTTTGGACTCCACTTCCAGCTTAGGTTGAGCGTGCTTACTTTTGGGACGTGATGCATCTTAAAGGTAAAGCCAAGCACAATGCCGTATGAGCCGTTACCAGCACCGCGAAGGGCCCAAAAAAGATCAGGATGGTGCTTTTTCGAGACGTTTAGTATTTTGCCCTCAGCTGTTAGTATGGTAATGCACTTTATGGAATCGCAGGTTAAGCCAAAGATGCGTCCAAGCACCCCTATTCCGCCTCCAAGAGAGAGCCCGGTAGCGCCTACAGATGAACAGGTGCCTGTAGGGATTGCGTAGTTAATTTTTCCAAGTTTTTTAATAACAGACCCCAAGCGACAGCCTGCCCCAACATAGACCTCTTCTCGTTTGACATCGGGTTTAATCTTAGTAAAATTGCGAAGATCGATGATGTATCCGGAAGAGAGCGAAGCAGGTTCTATGCAATGGCCGCCGGAGCGTGTTGAGAAGGGAAGGTGGTATTTTTTGATCTTTTTGAATACCGCTTGCAGCTCTTTTGCATTTTTTGGTGTGAGAATCGCGTGGGGGAATACATTAAAGCGCTTATTGTAATTAAACCGAACGGTGTCATAGCCGCGGCTTATGGGATAGATGGCATTGGATATATCTTGCAGTGGCCCAGGGATTTGATCGAAGAGACGATAGGCGTTCTGGTCGGGATAAAACTGCTCTAGAATATCTTTTGGAAGCTTTGTTACCTCCTTGTACTGCCAGCAATGTGGCGTAAAGGAGCAGCAGGCAAGGGCAATGATAGGAATAAATAGGGCTTTCATAAATACCTCACATAATTTTTACGAGATATAAAAAATTTACTATTATGTAAAGTGATTATTGCAAAAGATAAGGGCTGAGGTAGAAGGCAAGCCAACGGTATGAACGATATAACGATATGAACGATAAATTTTATCGTTCATATCGCTAAGAACTTACTCATTTGCGTTGCCAAAAATAGGCTCGATTTTACATCCTGAGTATTTTAACCATAGAGGAACTTATGCCCAAAGAAGCGTCTACAGTGCTCTGTGCAGAGCCTGCCTGTGCTACGAAAGAAAAAATTATGGAATACTTGAAGCTTGCCGATATCAACGTGATAGCAGAGCGCCCATGGGACATTGAGGTGCACAACAATACCTTTTACAAAAAAGTGCTCACAGAGGGCTCTTTAGGACTAGGAGAGGCCTACATGGATGGCTGGTGGGACTGTATGCACCTGGACCAGTTTATCTATCAGCTCTTTCTTTCTCAGGTCGAAAAAAAAGTGAAACGCTCTCTTAGCGCCTACTGGACCTACTTCAAAGCGCGGATGTTCAATTTACAGGGCAAAAAGCGATCAAAGCAGGTAATTGACATACACTACCAGCTTGGGAATGATCTGTACGAAGCCATGCTCGATCCTCTCATGGTCTATAGCTGCGGCTACTGGGATAAGGCAACTACGCTTGCAGAGGCGCAGACTGATAAGTTTGATCTGATTTGTCGAAAACTGGGCCTTCAGCCAGGTATGAAGGTACTTGACATTGGTTGCGGCTGGGGTGGTTTTGTAAAGTATGCAGCTGAAAAGTATGGTGTTACTGCTGTTGGTATTACTCTTTCAGAAAATCAGGCAGCGCATGCGCGTAAAATCTGTGTACATCTTCCGGTCGAAATCCTGATCAAAGATTATCGAGACCTAAACGAGAGCTTTGATCGCATCATATCAATCGGGATGTTTGAACATGTGGGCAACAAAAATTATCGCACCTTTATGCAAGTAGCACATAGGGCCCTAAAACCCGGCGGGCTCTTTTTACTCCATACGATAGGGCGTAACACCTCCATCTCCGGCACTGATCCATGGATTCACAAGTATATATTCCCAAATGGCCAGCTGCCCTCAATTGCTCGGATAGGCGGTGCAATTGAGAAGCTCTTTGTGATGGAAGACTGGCATAACTTTGGCAGTGATTACGACAAGACGCTGATGGCGTGGTTTGAAAACTTTGACCGTGCATGGCCTACGCTCAAAAACAAGTATGGCGATCGCTTCTACCGCATGTGGAAGTACTATTTACTCTCATGTGCCGGCGGTTTCAGGGCAAGAGAGATGCAGCTGTGGCAGCTT
>JAFEGS010000228.1 GCA_018239705.1 Verrucomicrobiota bacterium
TTTCGTATTGCGTCAGAATGGCTTTGGGCGATGCGAAAATAGGCAGGAAAATCCCAAGGAAGGGTAAAGCCTCTATCGCGGCACATGCGTGCATAGGCGCGATAGTGTGTCTCTTCGGTGTTGACGAGCAGGCCATCGAGATCAAAGAGAAAGAGCTGATAGTGTGAAATCCAGTCCATAAAAACCAAAAAAAAACCAAAACGAGTATACTTCATTTTTCCTTTAATTTGGGTATATACTCGTGACACTTGAGCTTGCTGCGATTATTTTTTTGGTACTATCTCTCTGCGTCTCTGCGCCTCTGCGCCTCTGCGTTGAATTTTTGGCTAAAATGTTATTCTGGATAAAGTGTACGTTATTATTCAACGCAGAGACGCAGAGGCGCAGAGACGCAGAGAATATCCAACAGCAATTTCTATTTCTTTTTTTTCTCCTAGCTTCATGTCAAAATAGCGAGCAATCGACCTCCTCTTCCCATACTCGCTGCGACCCTATAGATCGCCTTCATACCGATCATGGGCTGCACCTTCCCGCAATAAAACCGGCTACACAGCAGCCCTATCCATGGCAAACAGAGGGCGTGGGCCAGCTCAGGGCTATCCAAAAGGACTACTTTCGCTGTAAAGGCAGTAATCTCCACCCTCCGCACATCGTGCTGCAGGATGGCAAAGAGACAGGACGCTTTTACGACTGTGCCGGAGCTGAAAAACATAGCCTTCCCGTCGTCAATGGCAAGGAGTTTATCTATCCAATCTTGCTCGAGCTGCTAAGTGAGATACAAAAACAGACAGGGCTTCCCGTCATCATCACATCAGGCCATCGCTGCCCTGCTCATAATGCCTATTTAGATCCACGCATCAAAGCGCAAAGCTCCAAACATATGATTGGTGCCGAGGTCGACTTTTACGTCCAGGACATGCAAGAGACCCCCGAAAAGGTCATTCAGATCATCTTTAATTTCTACAATAGCCAAGCTCGGTATCAAGGAAAAAAGGAATACCAGACCTTCAGCCGTTTTGAGAAAGAGACAGATGTAGTCGTCGCTCCCTGGCTAAATAAAGAAATTTTTATAAAGTTGCACTCTAAGACTGAGGGTCGAAATTTCGATAATCGCCACCCTTACCCCTACATCAGCATACAGGTACGCTTTGATCGAGAAAAGAACGAGCGTGTCGTCTTCACGCCCCAGCAGGCCCAGCAGTTTTTGCGTAAGTAGGTTGTTAAAAATTACCGGCATAGCCTAGAATGGTACCACATCTTTAGCCGATGTGGCGAAATGGTAGACGCGGTAGACTCAAAATCTACTCTGGGCAACCAGGTGCTGGTTCGAGTCCGGCCACCGGCATATTCAAGGGCACTTTCCTACACGGGAAGTGTCCTTTGTTTTTTTAACGGTAGTACCTCTATGATCCTTTACATCTACAGCAAATGTTCAACGTGTCAAGACGCCTTGAAATTTCTGGAACAGAAAAACGTCTCGTTCATTCGCAAAGAAATCGTCGAAACAGCTCCCTCGGTGGATGAATTGCGCACAATGCTATACTACATGAGTGGAAATGTAAAAAAGCTTTTCAACACTTCTGGACTACTCTATAGGGAAATGAAGCTTACCGAAAAAGTACCATTGATGTCGGAAGACGATGCCCTCTTACTGTTAAGTAAACATGGCATGCTTGTCAAGCGCCCTTTCTTACTTGGGGATGATTTTGGACTCTTAGGTTTTAAAGAAGCTGAATGGTCCGAAAAAATCTAAAATAATAGGGGCTTTAGTTGCTCAGAGACGGGATCCTTGATTATCGTCCTTTTGAACAAACCACACCTGATCTCTCCTTTTTGAGTTTTTCGTTTAATTAGTGAGTAGTCACCTATTCTCGCCATTCGTATAGTACGTCAGGACATCGCTCCTCATTAGTCGAGCCATCACTACGTCCTATCTCTTGGAAACCATGTCTTTCATAGAATCTCCTGGCGCCTATGTTTTGTTGAAAAGTGTGCAGGCGAATAGGAGAGCCTAAGGTCGATTTTGCCGCTGCTACCAAGAGCGTCCCTATGCCCTGTCCTATGGAATCGGGAGAGATATACAGCTGATCAATCCACCCTATTCCTTTGTTTTTTGACAATGCCATCATGCCCACAATGACGCCATCTTCTTCAGCAACGGTAACGAGATTGGTCGGAATGAGTGTTTCACAGATCCATTGGTAAATGCTTTCTTCAGAGTGTACTAAGGGAGCAAACGCAATATGTTCTTTACGTGAAGCTACATACACTTTTGCAATCGCCTCGGCGTCCGCTACATTCGCTTTTCGCAGTGAGATCATCAATATTGCATAACCAATTTTGGGTTGATGTAGAAGATGCCATGCCCCTTTAAGGCCATGCTGGCGTGCAGGGCCACATGCTCACACACAGTGTCGGTTCTTTCATTTTGGCTTCTTACGTTCAAGAAAATAGTTTTGCTCTCTCTTAAGAAAGTAAAATCTTTCTACAAGCACATAAATATTGGTAAAGGGGTCCATTTTTGGATCATCATGCTGCTGTGAAGCCAATAAAGCCGCATGTTTACATCCTGTTTCTAATAAATGCTGTGTCAATTCAAACACATGAACACCATCTTTGTCATAGTAAGAGAATCCTGGAAATTTTTTTAATGCCTTTATCATTTGCTGAGGGGTTCCAAACCCTGATTCACGCATCTGAAAATGCAAAAATGGCCACAGTTCAAAACATGGATTGGAGACGATTGGAACAAATTTTTTAGATCTACATAGTTCAATGGCTTCAAGATAAGCCGATAGGTCATTGTCTCGATCAAACACACAATATACCCTATCGTATTTGACCCCATCTTCTTTTGATTTGCGTTTTGCAGTATTTACGATGCTTTTTGGATCGGTTCCATCTCCCTTGCATATGTGGACATGGATTCGTAAATTTTT
>JAFEGS010000229.1 GCA_018239705.1 Verrucomicrobiota bacterium
TGCATCGCCCGCGTGTCTTCCTTCTCCTTGATAGACTCTCGCTTGTCATGCAGTTTTTTTCCTCTGGCAATGGCAATTTTGACTTTTACCTTGCCATTTTTGAGATAAAGCTTTAGAGGGATACACGTGAGGCCCTTTTCCTGCATTGCAGAGCTTATTTTTAAAATTTCTCTTTTATGCATGAGGAGCTTTCTTTTTCGCTTTTCTTCATGGTTGTAGACGCTGCCAAAGCGGTAGGGGGCGATAGAGGCATTGAGGAGCCACAGCTCGCCTCGATCAACATTGATATAGGCCTCTTGCAGGCTGCCGCCATTGTTTCGAAGCGATTTAATCTCAGTTCCAAGCAGAGCAACTCCCGCTTCATAAGTATCTAGGATTTCATATTCGTAGCTGGCTTTCCGATTGCTGGTCAGCTCTTTTATATGTGGGGTATCATCTGCAGGCTCTTTCATCATTCCTCAAAATTGGTGTGTGTAAATTTTCTCTTTTTTAGGATTTTTTTTCTAGCCATTCTCGTCAGGGCCTGCACATGAAGAATTTCCTATGGTGTTCTTAACAGGAGGCCAGGCGAAGCTTCTCTGCGTCTCTGCGTCTCCGCGTCTCTGCGTTTAATTTGTCTCACACAATATCTAGGACAAGGTTTAAGCAAAAATTCAACGCAGAGACGCAGAGACGCAGAGACGCAGAGAAGCTTCGCCCAAACCAGAGTAAGTCCTTATAGAAAAATGGTTCATGCGATTGCCCTGCCATTCCAGCTGCTGAATTTACTTGCCCTGATCTGCCAAAATTTTGTATCTTAGTCGCATCTTTAACCGTAGAATTTTTATGCATTTCATTATCTCGAGACAAGAACTAGCTGAGCTCCTGAGCAGTTTACAGAACATTGTTGCTCAGAAGACCCCTGTGCCTATCCTTTCAAACTTTTCTATCGAAGCGCTAGACTCGCGGCTGATCATGACAGCGACAGATCTTACTGTGGGCTTGCGCTGTGTAGGCAGTGCCAAAGTCATTACACCAGGATCGACAACGCTGCCGGCGAGGCGTTTTGCGCAGCTCGTCAGAGAATTGACGTCGTCTCATCTGGAAATTGTGGTTAATGATAAAGATATCGCTCAGGTTACAGCCAATGCCTCTACATTTCGCCTGCATGGACTGCCCAAGGCAGAGTTTCCCGATCTTCCCGATCTTACGGGGGCTACACAGATCATCTTTAAACAGGGAGAGCTCAAAGAAGCGCTCTACCGAACAGCTTTTGCAGTCTCTAAGGAAGATCATCGATTTGCTCTGACTGGCGTTTTTTGCCAGCTTGTGAACAATACAGCCATCTTTGTCGGTACCGATGCTAAGCGGCTTGCAAGGGCAAGTATATCCTTTGAGGGTAGCTCTGAGCTCCAAAATGAGTGCATCATTCCTATTAAGGCGGTTGATGAAATCTTGAAGATGCTCACCAATGACGAAGAGCCTGCCAAGGTCAGTATATTAGAGGATAAAATTGCAGTCGAAGCAAACGAGTGTATCGTTATTACGAAACTCCTGTTTGGAGACTATCCAGATGTGGATCAGGTCATTCCTAAGCAGTCTAGCTGGGTTGTACTTCTGCATAGAGAAGAGCTGATGTCGCTGCTGCGGCAGATTGCGCTCTTTATCACTGAGGATAGCCATTCAGTACGCTTTACCTTTACTAATGGCGAGCTCTACCTCAACGCAAATACCATAGATATCGGAGAGGGTAGAGTCAGCATGCCTGTGAACTATCACGGGCCCAGGTTTGACATTGCCTTTAATCCACTCTATTTTCTCGATATTCTTCGTCGAAGCAAGGAAGAGATTGTCTCGTTAGGATTTACCGATCCCTACAATCCTAGCCTGATTGTCGATGGAGAACTTACTGTTGATCAAAAGGCCTTGCCTAATCCTCTGTGTGTATTGATGCCACTGAGGTTGAACGAAGAGTAGACAATCTGTGTTTCTCAAAAGCCTGTATGCGAGGCATTTTCGCAATTTTGATGAGCTGGCAGTAGATTTTACTGCTGATATCAATGAGGTGGTGGGTGCTAACGCGCAGGGCAAGACAAGCCTTCTCGAGGCTCTCTATTTCTGTCTGACCGGTAGCTCTTTTCGCTCTGCGCACCTTAAAGACCTCATTCGGCACTCCCACGATCGTTTTTTTGTCGAAGTTACCTTCGAAAAACAGGGCGTGGATCATCTTCTGGCAGTATCCTACGATGGTGCAGTACGCCGTGTCTTTCTCAATAGGGCCCACTGCCCCTCTACAACTGTGCTTCTTGGCCTGATGACCGGTGTGGCCTTTACACCGGGCGATGTCTCTTTAGTAAAGGGAGCACCTGCCTTTAGACGCCGCTTTCTCGACCTGCAGATCGCACAGATAGATCCTCTCTATGTCCACCATTTAAGCCGCTATACAAAGGCGCTTAAACAGCGCAATGCGCTCCTGCGCCAAAAAAAGGCCGATACACTCTTTTGCTGGGAGGCAGAGCTGGCCACTTCTGCTTCTTACCTGGTCTGGAAGCGAAGGCAGGCGGTGCAGTTCCTGGGCCAAAGGGCGGCGCACTTTTTTGAAAAATTTATTATAGATAAAACACAGTTTGATCTTCATTATAGCTCTGCTGCCATGCACATTGAGGAGATGGAGGCTCTTCGCCACCACTTTGTGCAGGAGTACGCGAGAAAGAGGGGGCAGGAGCTGGCCTATGGCATGACGCTCGTGGGGCCTCATCGCGATGACCTACAGATACTGCTCAACGAAAAACCCTTCCGAGAATTTGCAAGCGAGGGCCAGCAGCACCTTGCCGCCATATCATTGAAGCTTGCCGAATGGCATTACCTGAAGGAGGAGGCCAAGGATATACCGCTCATGATTATCGATGACTTTGCAGTGTCTTTAGATGCAGCGCGAAAGCA
>JAFEGS010000022.1 GCA_018239705.1 Verrucomicrobiota bacterium
CTCCAAAAGGATGTTGGTGGCCATCTAGACCGTCTCGAAAACTTCTATGGCGTCATTCAGAAATTTCGACCTATCCACGCTAAACCACAATCCAGGATGGTCAAATATAGAATACAAGATCTTTTTTTAAAGTTCTGGTTTCGCTTTATCTTTCCCGAATGGTCTGCGATTGAAACTGCCAATTTCCCCTATGTACAGCAAATACTCAATCGAGACCTGCGTACCTACAAGGGAGGCACTCTGGAAGCCTTCTTTAGGGGCCTTTTTCAAGAATCCAAGCAATTTAACGAAGTTGGCGCCTACTGGGAGCAGGACAACCGAAATAAAATTGACCTAGTGGCTCTAAACGATCTTCAGAAGAGGATTGTGATTGCAGAAATCAAGCTCAACAAAGAAAAAATCAGTTCTAGCGCCCTCAAAATAAAAGCTGAATCCCTTTTGCATCACTACAAAGGCTATCACCCTGAATACCTGAGCCTCAGCCTTGAGGATGCGGTCAACTACTTGATATCGTACCCCCGGCACCTGCACCAATAATAGCAATTGGATAAACTTGTTCGAAAATCATAGCACTATCTCATTAATATATCGTTATTATGAAAATATTGTAAATTATTGATTAAGAATTTGCAATAAACATGCTTTATCGTGTATAAAGAATAATATTATATATTTATTTAATAAATTGGGGTTTTATATGCTATCACTCGATAGTAATTTTTTAAGCATGTCATCTTCATCGCCAATTGACGATTCCAATGCCCCTGTCGCAACCACCAATACAGATAATGAAAGACAGGAAAAGCTAAAAAAGATCTTTCCTGACACAGAGCTTCAAGCGGTGCTCATTGGTAAGGAAAAAGAAGGCAAACTGCGAGAAAGAAATTTCGCAAAAAATCTTTTAAGCGTTTCTCCAGAAAGACAAGAAGCGATGATTACCTGCTATCTTGAAGCTCTGGGAGCACAAAAGGGCACAAAAGAAAAAAAAGAAGCGCAACGATTTCTTACTAAATTCAGTGAGGAAGTTAGCGGTAGCAAAATCACCCTGCCAGAGATAGTTGTAAAGATTGCGAACAGCGTAAGCGCGCAGTTGGGCAGTACATGTACGTTCAGCAGCGATCCAGCCACGACCACTACTAAACCTATTGTCAGTATCAATACTATGACGAACAGCATCACCGTTGATACCTCCTCAACTCCCTGCAGCAAATTCCCTGAAGCAACCCGTAAGATTATCGATCTGCACAATGATGAAGATCAGTTGGCAAAGCTGTTCAACAAACTTCCCACCTTTAAAGGATCTGTAGAGAAACATCAATCTATACTTCCCTATCACCTCAACAAAGTAGCTAACCTGCCGGCAAACCACGTGCAAATCGAGGGTCTTGTCAATTTTATTCTTTCTGCCAGGCCAAAGGACCAAATTCCAGATCATCTCTACCATGCTATCATCAAACCAAACTGCGCTCTTTGGTTTACACTCAACGAATGTCACGATGGCCGTTTCTGGACTGAGAAAAAGCTGGCAAATATCCAACTTCCGGAGAACTGGAAAGTAACTCGACTAGGAGAAGAGCTGGTTTCTGAAAAGATGCTCGAACAGCCAACAGACAATGAAGGAAAAACTCCAAGACTCATCAAAACAACCCTCCGAGCAGAAAATGGTGAGACCAGTAAAGAAATCACACATTACCACTATGATAACTGGCTCAACCATCAGCCTGCTCCTTGCGAAGAGATACTCTTGCTATGTGCAAAGATTGCAAGTGAGCACCTTGAGAAGACGGGGGAACCTGTTGGAATCAACTGTAGAGGCGGAGTAGGAAGAACAGGTGAGTTTGCTAGCCTGGTCTATGCACTACGACACATCCAAGTGGCCATAAAAAATGGACAGCAACTGGAAGATATCGAGATCAATCTTGTAGAACAAAACCACGATCTTCGGCAGCAGCGAGAAGGTCTCGCCGGAAATGCTCGTCAGTTTAGCCAATGGGTGAACCTCGTTAGTCGTTATGCTCAAGAGCAAAAAACCACAACTGACGAAGTGGCACTCGCACAAGCATCTGATAATCAAGCTGATATGCCTTCAGCGGAAATTGCGGTCACGGCAAGTAGTTTTGCAGGTTAATTGGGTATATCACAGTCTATACGCCTTGGAGCGTATAGACTCACCAAGAGATCGACTATACCCCATTAGCCTCAAAAAAAGCGCTATTTGGCGAAAAATTCAATAACATTTTTCGCCAAATGGCCCACAAATAGTCAGTATTTGGCGATTTAGCTTTTCCAAAACTAAAATACAATGGTGATAATCGAGATCCACCTCACTGGGAGATTGAAATTCCTATCCTTTATACAGTATTATCTACAGCGGGTTCGAAAATACTACCAAAACGCGGCATATCAAAAAATTTATTAGCGAGTTCGGCCACGAGCTGTACCCGTTCATGGCTTGGTATGTAGGTGCCGGAGTCGTTGTTAATCAAGAAGCGACTCCTCTCTTTATTATACCATATCTCACCCGAGCAATAGACCTCCTGACGGCCGGCAAGAAGGGCATGTTTGCTTAGCGCCCAGTCAGCTATCGTCTCAGCGCTATTATCTCTGGGATGTGCCCGTGCGAAGACCACTTTGTCATCGAGAAGCACATAGTTGAGACGCGCCTCTCCCGTTGCCTTAAGATGCTCGAAGAGATCTTGGGTCTTAAGTTGAATCTTGTCTACACGACCCATCATATGTCTTCGTAGAAACTGTATCATCGTTTTGGAGAATAACCAGTCTCTTTTTATCTTTGTTCCTAGGTTTGGATGTCGCTGCGGAAATGGTTTTAATCTGACAGGTTCTCCCTTCTTGGCCAGCTCCTTGAACGCTTCGACCATCTCTCCTTTCTTGTCAGCAAGATCTACCTCGTACATCGTGTGATGGCCCCAAATGCGGGCAATGAGATTACCGATGAACGAAGGGACCGAAGTAGTGATTGTGCGCTGCCCTAAATCTTCATCATTTATTTTTGGATGTAATGGAGTTATGGAAAGGCGCTTCTCTTCTTGAGCGATCAGCATTTGTGCTGCCTTTCCTCGGGCTTCCCTACTCTCCTCTGTCTCCGCATTACGGCGGGAATGACGAAGCCATGTACAGACTACTGCCGTATCTACCAGCTCAAAATACTTCTCAAAACTATGCTGTGTGGTTTTAACGATATCAAAATGGACTTTATGTTTAATGCCTGTAGAGTCAGTATAAAAGACCTTTCGGAATAAAAAGTTCTCGAGAAGCCCTACAGGCAATGTGACACTGTCTATCTCCACATTCTCGATCGAAAATCCGGCCTTTTTCAACACTTCGCAATTGCCCCTGACACAGGTAATTCTCTCAGCCCCTTCCATAGCCCTGGCAGCGTTTTCGATGCGCTCCAGAACTTCATCCGGGATGTTTGTTGGGACAAAGAATAGTCCAGACTGGATTTTACCATGTGTGGGGTGGTAGGTCAGAGGGGCACGCCAGAGGGATTTCGCATCAACCTGAAAGGTGTCGACAGAGCCATCATCACTCTTTTTCGTGATGAACGTAGAAACATTTGGGCAGCCAAAATTGATCGCCATCATGCCCGGTTTAAGGAAGTGGGGCACCATAACAGTTTTCAATGCTGCATCTGAGCGAGCTGTAAATTCCTCAATCCCCTGCGGATAAAACACTTCAAAGTTGCCGCAGCCGTGCAGCCTGCTTAAATAGGGCTGGAGCCCTTTGGTATGGTTCACGGAGAGGTAGTCACGAGGTGTTTTTTTCGCTAGGCTCTCCACTGAGCATTCTTTATTCGGAAAGAGCTCCCAAAATGCCTGTTTTGCTAAAGATGGGATAAATAGGAAGTCTCTGAGTGTTTTTGCAGCGCTCAAGGACTCACTCTCCAAATAGGCAGATGCCTCTGTATGAAAGCCACACACTTTGTACCCACCTGCTATTGCTGGCACCCATGTGAGAAGCTTGACTGTACGATAGGCGAAAGCTACTGCTTTAGCAACAGGCCGCAATGCGACGGTCTGTGCCAGCGTCATAAGATAATGACTACTGTCGGGCTTCAATTGTGGTGCTACATCGGCCTCGTATACGGCTTCCATGAGATACTCCTATAGTTATTACTTCCACCTTGGGTGCAGTGCAGTAAATGTTTCTTGAATCTTGCCCATACTGACATGGGTATACCTGTCTGTGCTGGAGATATTCGCATGCCCTAATAGCTCCTGGATAATGCGAAGGTCTGCCCCGCCATCGAGCAGATGCGATGCAAAGGAATGCCTCAGCATATGCGGGAAAATATTTTTTTTAATTGCTGCCTCTTTTGCATAGGCTTTGATCATCTTCCAGACAGCTGTGCGGTCAAGTGCCTTGCCCTTCATCGAAAGAAAGAGCCTCTTTTGCTGTTCGCTGTCAAAGCGATCTCTCACCTTTGCCAGATAGGTGTCGACTGCAGCGACTGCCCGACTGCTGATAGGCACAACTCGCTCTTTGGAGCCCTTTCCCATCACGCGTATCTCATCATCGCTCACGTCGTAAATATCGAGTCCACACAGCTCTGAGACGCGGATTCCTGTTGCGTAGAGCAGCTCGAGAATCGCGCGATCTCTGATGCCTACCATGGTGGAGGGGTCGGGCTGGGAAAAGAGGCGCTCTACTTCTTCAAGCGACAAAATATCTGGCAGTGTCTGCCACAGCTTTGGAGTATCTAAGAACTGCCCGATGTCTTTTGCATGGAGATCCTCTTTCGCAAGGTAGCGACAGAGGACCTTTATGGCAATCAGCGCCCTTGCGCTACTGCTCGAGGCATATTGCCTATTTCTGAGGTGAGCTAAAAAGTGAATGACGTGATCTACTGAGAGCTCTGCTACACTTGGAACAGCTGCACGTTGTAAAAAATCAAAGAAGGCGCCAATATCTCGCGAATAGGCCTCAATAGTGTTGGGAGAAAGCCCTCGCTCGCATGTAAGATACTGTACAAACCCCTCTAGGACCTGTTTCATCTGTTGTCAATAAGAGTTAATAACTTCTGTTTTACGAGTTTTATAATAGGCAGCAAGCTCCGGATAGGCCTTTTGCAGCCACTCATAAAGAGGGTCTAAGCGCGCAATATCGCTCTTAAATAGCTCTCGATCTATGGGAGTGGTCGCCCTTCGAAGCTGGCCAATATCAACATATACAGCTCTATTCTCTAAAAAGCCAATATTGTCGTTAAAAATCAGATCGCTATCACCGTCAATCACTCCCAATTTTGCACACTCGAAGAGAAGTGCAAAGAGCTGATCGATCCGCTGTTTGGCCTGCCTCGTCTTCTTTTTCCACATCAGCTCAATAATCACAGGCTTTACAAGGCGAGCTCGCTTCTGAATAACCCACTGAGTGCTATCGCTATTGATGAGCGCGGGGTCTTCTCTGCTATCTAAGACTAAGGTATTTGCAAAGAGATCCTTTGTGGAATTGAGATGCATAAACTGCACACCTGTCTGCTCCGGAGCATAGCGGTAGGCCACACAAAAGCTCGAATAGAGGGTCGCTTTGCGTCTGTCGTAGGTCTCCTGGTCATTTTTGAACCGATCTACTAAAAACGAAAAGTCGGTAAATTGCGAATAGCCATGCTTTCCCCCTCCAAGCGGCGCTTGCCATAGGAACTTAATGACATAGCTACCATCTCGGCTCTCATAGGTCGTGCATTGCCTGCCCTGTCCGAGAAAATGGAACCCTTGAGCCAGGATCTGGTTGAGTTCCTTGATTTTTTGGGGAGAGATTTCCACCTCCCAGCGCGGATCAGACTCTTCAAAGGTGGCAATTCTCTCTGTAAGCGGGCGTGTATCTTTGAACATTCTCTTGCATACTGAATAGGAGATCCAGCAGACAAGTACAATAACAAAACAGATTCGAAACGCACGGCTTGATAAAAGAGATTTAGTTGTCCTCATAAGCAGCTATCATTTCATTTTTTTTCAGTTCATAATATTCTGCTAAAACAGGATAGTATTTAGCAAGCCATTTATATAAGGGAAAGAGGCGCTTTACATCCTTTTCAAAATCACTTCTGTCGAGAATAACATCTGAAACTCGAAGTTTACCGGTATCGATATAAATAGCTCGATCTGGCAAAAAACCAATGTTGTTATTGCGAACAAGCGCAGTATCAACATCGACTATTCCCTTTTTTGTGCAGTTAAAAAGGAGCGTGAAGAGCTGATCGATGCGCTCTTTGGCCTCATCGGTTTTGCCCTGCCACATCAGCTCAGCAAGCACAATCTTGATATGGCGCGCTCGCTTTTGTAGCACCCACTTGACGGTATTTACATCAACAAGATGCGCATCAGATTTGCGGTCAATGAGAAGGACCTGCCTGGGAAGCGCCTTCGTGCTATTCAGGTGAACAAAAAAGGTCCCCGTCTCGTCTGGGATAACGCTCGAAGAGATAAGCAGGCTGGTCAGGAGCGCTGTCTCTCGATTGATTTTTGCATTTCTTTTTGATTCTTCAAAGGGCTTAAAGAGAAAGCTATCAGTTGTACCACTCTTTTTCTCTTCTATCCGTAGAGGTTTTTGCAAAATAAATTTTAATACATACTTCCCATCGCTGCTCTCATAAGCTGAGCACTGCTTGCCCTGCCCAAGAAAATTGAAGGGCTGCTGAAGCACTCTACTTACAAATGCCTCACGCCCGGGAGCCTCATCTCGTTCCCATTGGGGATCCAGGTCGCTACAAGGCGCAAAGTAATCAATAAATTGGGAGACAACAAATGACTTCGAGGTGCGCTTGCTGCAAACAGCAATAACTGTAGCCCCTAGCAAGAGCCCAATTGCCGCTCGTGCTGCTATTTTAGAAAAACTAGATCTCACTCTTTACACTTCTTCACTTATTTCAATTAGTGCCTCTCCAAGCGGAAATTTCTCGGCCGCAGTAGATAAGCGCTTAAAAGCAAATAGATTAAGACATTTATTTGCAAGCTGTTTTCCAAGTTGCACCCCTTCCTGGTCAAAGGAATTTATGCCCCAAATAAATCCCTGGAAGGCAATTTTGTGTTCGTAGTAGGCAAGTAAAGCACCAAGGCTATGAGGCGTCAATTTCTTTGCCATGATCAATGAAGTTGGCCTATTGCCGGGAAAGACCTTATTGGGATTTGCGCTCTTTTGTCCCTTGGCAAGGGCAATTGCCTGCGCAAAGAGGTTCGAGAGGAGCTTTTCTTGAGATGTTGTCCCCTGATATTCAAAGTCGGAAGGACCCTGGCTCTGCACAAAACCTATTATCTCTAGAGGCACAATGTTGGTGCCCTGATGGATCAATTGGAAAAAGGAGTGCTGTGCATTTGTGCCGGGCTCTCCCCAGATGATGGGCCCGGTCTGAAACCGCGTCACATTTGCCTTGCGGTCAACCCTTTTGCCGTTCGACTCCATGTCGCACTGCTGTAGATGGGCCGGAAAGCGTTTCAGCATGCGAGAATAGGGAATCACTGCCACCGTTGGATAGTGTAGAAAATTGCGATTCCACACACCGAGAAGAGCTCCAATAAGGGGAAGATTCTGCTTTACATCCTTTTGCAGCGCGACAAGATCCATCTCATGCGCTCCCTTGCAAAGCTCATAAAAAACCTCGTACCCGCACGTAAAGCCAATCAGCACACCGCCAACCATCGAAGTTGAGGAATACCTGCCACCGACATAATCCCACAGGTAAAAACATTCTACATACTTTTCAGGGTTATCCATAGGCGTTTTTGGCATGGTCACGCTGACAAAATAGGCCTCTGGGCGAAGCCCTCGCTTTGTAAAGGCATCTCTCAAGTACTCTTCGTTTGTCTCTGTCTCAAGTGTCGTTCCCGATTTTGAAATGACCACGACGAGAGACTTCGCGAGATCGGCCTCTTTGATAACGAGGCTCACATCGTCCGGATCAACGTTGCCTATGAAATGGACCTTTCGCCCAGGTTTGGTATAAAAGGCAAGGCTCTGGTAGAGCGCAGAGGGCCCCAGTTCTGAACCGCCGATCCCTATAAAGATCATTTCATTAAAATTATTTTTTAACTCGATATCGGAGAGGAATTTTTTTAGTTTTTTATGCTCTGCGAGGCTTGCCTCTCTTGCACTAAGAGCTGCAGCAGAAGTCTGGTGAGGCTCAAAAATGTCTCTCGTTGCCGTGTGGAGAGCAGCCCTTCGTTCGCTATCAAAGCCTGTGATAAAGTTTACCACCTCGCCCTGCTGCATACACTCCATCTGGTCAAGAACATTACGCTCATGTGCCAGGTCAAAAAGCGCCTGCATTACCTGCTCAGTTACCCTCTCAAAGCCATATAAAAGTGTATAGCCGGCTTGACTTGCCTTAAACTTGTGGATGCGCTCAGGTGTCAGCACCCCATCTTGAGTAAGATCGATAGGTTGGGTGGCAAGCTGCAAAAGCAGGTTATAGGCCATTGTCTGATCAAAGGCAGCTGCGTCGAGAAATGCCTTCTGAAAGGCTTGAACGTTTTGTGCTTGTGAGCTCATCTTTATAGTTCCTGTTTTGGGTATATAATCTTGAGTTTACTTTGTGCTAATTTTTCTGAACAGGTATACTTGTTTGCTTTTGAAATAAGGTATAGTATGGTTAGACCCAAAGACTTGCGACTTCCCTTTGCCTGGAATGAACGGCATGTTGCCATCCACAATCGCGTGTGGCTCATGCCTCCCCGGGCGCTTCCTCTGCCCTTTGCCTTTCCGGGCTGGGATCATCCGGAATTATTTGGGGTGAGCCGACCGGTCCGCATCGAGTACTGT
>JAFEGS010000230.1 GCA_018239705.1 Verrucomicrobiota bacterium
CAAATTGCTTTATTTCTTGTTTTGGACACCCTGCGACATGATAGGCTCTTAAAATAGTCAATCCTGCTTGAACAAGTTTTCCTCGATTTTGTCGTGCATACTTACGCAGATCGACATCAAATTCTCTCTCTTCAGGGCGCTCGACTTTGGGGTCAAGTTTGCACATCATTGTCCTTGTACTAAGATCGCCTATGAATGTGAGATTATTGCCAGTTGCTAGAAAACAAATATTTGTAAGTGCTTCCGTATTTCTAGTTTCCCCTAAAATTCGGTCTTTATATTTCTGCTGAGTCAGCACGGTGCAAAGAGCTGAACTTCCGAATGGCCTCTCTATATTATCGAAACATACAAATGGATCGGCCTCTAATAGCACCGCCATTAACCTCTTCTTTTCTTCAACTTCATTATCGGCATGGGAAAGCATCGTACAATCGTTCCCAGATCCTATTATGGCTACGATATCAGCTAGCAAACTCTTTCCAGATGCCATTTTAGGAGCAGAGAAACCGTGCAGAGGTGCTGTAGATATGGATTTTCGTATGAGACCTGTTAAAATTGCAGATAGAGCGACCGATCTATGAGTATTTGTGTAATCTCCATCTTCATCACTTTCATCAAATGGGAAGTCTCGTAGCACGTCTAAAATAATGTCTAAAGATACTCGGGCGTCATCTCTTGTAGGATACTGTGGTATTTTTGCGAAATCATCATGATCGGGAGCAAATAGAAGGCCTGTTTCTTCATCATATCCAGGGATATCCAAAATTGATCCATCTGGACGTAACGTAGGATGATTAATAACACCCACAAGTACAGGAAATAAGTCCCATTCGCCCCGTGCAAGAAGATGCCGAGCTATCCTCTCAGGACAGTCTAGTTTCTTCATCCCATCGCTTGATCTATTATCTTGTTTTATCCAAAGTTTTAGTCTATTGAGTAGTTCCGTTAAATATGTCGAATCCAACTCTCTAATGATTTGCGCATCTGGGGATCGTCTTATACTTTCTTGTTCCTGTGATTTGCTCTTTTTTGGCTTTGGCAGATGGCATTGTTTGAGAATCCTAACAAGACGACCACCTCTCTGATATATTTTACAGTCATGTTCGGTAAGAATTCTCTCAGATATATCGACTGTTTTATGTATCTTTGCGGGCTCAATGAAAACGGCTCCAGCTATTTCTAGGAACTCCTTTTCCTTTCTTAAAAAATCTTTAATCTCTTGCTGCAAAGCGATTAATTCCGAGGCTTTTGTTTGATTGGAAATATCAATTTCTTGTTTTAACGCGTCTTCAAATGATGAAAAACCGAGTGAAAATAATTTCTTATGAAGATCATTTTTAGTCTCAGATCTGCTTATGAGTAGGCTGGAAGCTTTTTCCCTATATTCTTCGGGGAAATACTCGAAAAGATTTTCATTATCGATTGAAATCTCATTTTGACGTATCTGAGTAGCCGAATTTTGTTGCAATTCTGCTGAGATATCGGTTAGAATTACGTTCATAGAGCATATGTCCTTTTTGAGGCCCGCTAGCCTCAAGATGTTTAAATTATCGTTTAGGCGGTCTTATCGGGCCGCCTTTTTCATTAGTACAATTTTCTCTGTTCTTTCAAGCAGTGGTTAATCACTTCCAGCCAACGACGGGCATGCCTTCCGCCTTCATTTTCCAAAGTAAATTTTAGTCCCCTTCCTGCATCTGCAATCGCATCTGATAGTATTCGTCTAGCCTCTTCCCTTCCTGTATCGTCAAAATCACACATCATGAATCATCTCCAGGCGTGAATTTGACTTATCGGATGAATCGTAATAGTGTCTCTTAAACCACTTAATGAATGTATCAGTGGCATATTTTATCCGAGCACCAGGGAGGCGCAGAAACGGCGGACCATTACCGAGGATGCGTAATTTATGCAAACTCTGTTGGGTGATAAGGCCAAGATCCTCGATATCTTTCGAGGACAAATAATCAGGGAATTTTTGTTCGATTTCGCGAACTTTAATATCTATTTTTTCCATTTGCCACCTATGTAGGTGGGCATTTGCTGAAAATATCAAATATTTGTGATTGCAAAAAAATATCACAATTTGACATTCTGTGAAGAACGGAGACATCATATGCTAAAATGTCTTGTGGTGTAGTTAGGTCCGTTAAACCGCTACACCACCCTTTTCATCAGAAGCAGCAATTGCCACTTTTGTTTGTAAAATCCGATTGTTTGTAAAATAATGATTAAACGCAATATTTATTTTTTGTTTTTTTGCTTTTAACAACTAAATCTCGAGCTCCTCTTCATACTTCTCGCCTATCCTAATAAGCGCACGGATGATCGTAGACGTGTTTAAAGCCTTCCCCTTCCTCATGCTCAGTCTTAAAGTGAGCGCTGTAAGTTTCTCTTTATCTTCTTGCGAAATTGTACATGATAATTGAGGACTAAGTCTGCCGATCATTGGTTTAGGCGTAGAAGGTGTGGGCGTCGGCGGCTGTGCCAAGTCTTTGGTTTCCTCAAACTTATCCACGGTGGTTGCAGTTTCCACCCGCTCTTGGGCTTCTGCTGCCTTTCCCATTGACCTTATCGGTTTACTTGTCGCCATGCAGCAACCTCTTAATTTCATTGCCGAGTGCTCTTACCTCTCCAGTGGCTTCTTTATTTCCAAATCCCCCAATATATCCTTCACTGTATCCAATGTCTTGATACGCTATTCTGAGACCGATTCTTGTCTTCAGACTTTGCAGTGCTAGAAGTTTTTCCCCTTCTGGAATGCCTTCCCTATGCGCTGCAGAGTTCTTTTGGAAGAAATTCCACAAAAGACGAGTCTCTCCTGTCGTGTTTTTCTTCACTAGCTCTACGTACTTGATCTGGGCCTTAAGGTCACGGGGAGAAGGACGACTTATGATGAGGTTGAGATCGCTTAGTTTTGCAAT
>JAFEGS010000231.1 GCA_018239705.1 Verrucomicrobiota bacterium
TCCACAACAGGCTTTTCAAGCTTCTCTTTGAGCTTTTTCTCGTTTAGGAAGGCCTCTCGAATGGGAAATGGCTCGTTAGTAACAACATTTACCTTTCCACAGTACTTGTGCCAAAATTCACGCTCAGAGAGACCAAGCCCTTGTCGCGGCGGCGCTGCGTGCAGTGTCAGTAGTTTCCCCAAATGTTTATCAGACGTTACGCTTCGGATCGAGGGGAAAAAGTGGGCCATTTTTTTCGATGGGAGATCTGCCAGATGAAGGTCCATATGCATCTGCCACTTTCGTTCCTTATTGACTGTCTGCATAGCATGCACAATAGCCTTCAAGCAAAAGGCCTGCGTGCTGACGATAAACTCCGGCTCTTGCTTGAGCTCTTGAAGAAGCCATTTTACCTTAAAGTAGACAAGAGGATAAAAAATGATCTCTCCAATCCATCCCCACGAAGAGTACTGCTCTAAGAACTTCAGATCGCCCCTTTTCTGAGCATCGTCCCAGGCCTTTACACCCATCTCTCCAAAATGGCCGAGCACCTTGTCGCCTGTAATGTCGTAATCGCGCGAGGTATCGAGCTGTGGTCCATACTCAGCTATCTTTTGCTGCTTAACGCCCTCTTTTGCTGTCCGGTGGCCATTGCCCGATCTTGCCCAAAAAAAGACCCCGATAGGATCGTGTGATTGAACCTGTGTCATACCTTCCCTTATAAATAATTTTCTACTAATGGTGTAACAAAGAACGAGGCCGCTTTGGCAGCTACCATATTTTTCTCGATTGTTTCACGAGTAATTTTGTTTGCTCTTCTCGCATCTTCTTTTAGTATTTGGTTACATTGCCCTGTAACTCTTTCGTTTTTAATTTTAAAAACAATCTCGTGATCAAAATTTGCACTTTTTTTACTGAAATTAAAACTGCCGATTATCATGTGAGAATTATCAAAGGTGGCTACCTTTTTATGATAGGTCTGGTCTGGCGTTCTGGCTTCATAGACCTTATCTAAAAGTGGGTAGTTATTGCGGCTCGGGATAATGCGCACCATTTTTCCGGCTGAATTGGTACCATCGTCGCCATCTATGTATCCGATAATTTTTTTCTTGGCATCACCTGTTCGAGCAGCCTCTAAGGCATCTCTGATAGGCTTGGTAGGGCGAAACATCCAGTTAGCAAGCCTCACCTGTTTTTTTGCCTTGGTAATGCTCTTCGCATAGGCGCCAACAATGGGGTTATTGCCTCTATGCTCCGGCCCTCCCACAATGCACTTCATCCTGACGCTCTTGTGCTCGAGCTCGAGCGAGTGGTCAGGCGTACCTGCTGTCTCAAAAAAGCGACTCTCTACTATTTTATTTTCTGTGCGGATTTCCCAGAGGCGATAGAGGTTAAAAAACTGCTTTCGCATCACGCTTGCAAGAGGAACGCTCTCTCCTACGATATCCATATCTCTTGCGCAGCTATCAAGCGCCTGAGCAGCAAGTGTAGGCTCTTCTTTATGCTGCTGGGTTGCTGGATTGCTCTCTCGCACCATTTGCGGATGGATGCTAGTACCGCCACCTACAAAATACTTGCCATCGACAACGAGCATTTTTACATGATTTTCTTCTGTATAGGGCTGTAGAGCCAGTTTGAAATGGCGATCTGTTTTGAGGTACTCAAATCTAGAGCCAAATTTTTTCTTTAAAACCGAAAGCATCTCATCGTCTGCCTTTTCAACCAAATCGACACTCAGGATAATATGTGTCTTGATACGAGGGTTTGCCTCCATCTTCATGTCGATAAGCTGGAGTATCTCTCGGAAGCTCGACCCGCCTGCAAAGTTTGCAGAGAGCTCTATTGTTTCAGTGGCAGATGCAATGAGCTTTTTCTTCCACTCAAACCCCTCATCTGCAGTCGAAGTGAGGCTTACGTCTGCTTCATAGTACTTTCCAAGCTTGTAGGTATCGGGTGCAGTGTTCACTTCTTTGGGAAGCTGCATCAAAAATCTAGCCCCGAGCGTCCGATCGTACACAGCTTTACAGGTAGCGACGAGTACAATAAGTGCGGCTGTCATACCTGCGGCAATGATCGCGCCGGGAATATTGCCTACGAGAAAGCCAATAGCTGCACTTGCACCAATAATTGTCGCCGCCGCAGCTACTTGTACTGCTATCCTCTTCCAGTTGGTCTTCTCCTCAGGAGCTATCTGCTCGCCAAAGCCTGGATAGTAAGTTACTTGGCGCTCTTTCAGCTTTCCTGTTCTTTCTTTGCAGGAACTCTCTTGAGTTCCTGTATAAGAGATCGGCAATACTGTTATTTCATCGCCCGGCATACTAGCTTCCTTTCAATAAATATTTAAAATAATTATATATATTTTATTATTAAAAATCAATTTATTTTTCTTGATTTAATAAAGGCGAGAAAATTTTGTGAATTAACCCTTAACTATTTTTCTTAAAAATTTACTCTGGCCGGGCGAAGTTTCTCTGCGTCTCTGCGTTGATTTTTTAGCTGAACGTATATCCTGGACAAGGTGTGAGATAGCTATTTTTTCCATCCCGTCGATATAGACTTTTAATTTAAAATAAGAGAGGATCCCAAATTGAGCAATACTCAGCTGTCGGAAGCCCCCCTTGTAGGGACTACGATATGCCTGAAAACATACTATGGAGATGACTGCAAAGCCAGAACGGAGCAAAGAGTATGACTCTTTTTGATTTTCTGTTTTACTAAACCCAGCCACCTCATGGAGCATAGATGAGCTAGGCTAGAACTAGAGGTAATAGAATGCATATTGCTATCCTGCCCACACCAGAATCAATAGTCAATCAATACCTTGGAACGAATTTGTCCCCTCCTGAAAATAAATATGTATCTATAGAAACCAACAGCAACGGAGGATACGAACTGAAAGAAAAAAAACTTGAGCAAATCGGCGCAGAATCTGATATGCAAC
>JAFEGS010000232.1 GCA_018239705.1 Verrucomicrobiota bacterium
GTGCGCCTTGCAATGTACTGGCTATTGTTACAGCAGAAGGTATAGATGTGCCCTCCTGAATAGCCTCCTCCCAGCGGTTTGAGCTCGATGGGGGAGGTTAGTTTCATGACAGAGACTACCTCTTCCACGGTGACTTCCGGGGGCGTATACTGCCCCCAGACGATGTCGTGCTGCTCATCTGCAGCAAGCTGTCCACATAGTAATAAAATATATATTAAGTATCGCATACTGTTACTCTCTTCCTCTTTTCATATGACGCAATAGTTCTGTACACAACCAGGACGATGGCTAAAATAACCATCATCACCGGATAGATCGTTGCATCGTAGAAGTGGCTTGCCACGCCTACGACACAGGCAGTAATCAGCAGGCGCGCACTTGTGAGCACGCTTGCGGCGATTCCCTTGATGTCGGGAAAGATCTCCATTCCTTCGGGAAAATAGAGCCCCTGCACCCAGTTGGCTCCAAAGGAGTAAAAGAGCATGGGCAGCGTAAGCAGGTAGGGGTTTTCAGCTGCATAGTAGCTAGTAGCAATAAACCCTGCGCCTCCTAAGAGAAAGAGCACCGTCCCTGCACGCTTTATAGACTTCTTCCCAAAGCAGGCAATTGCCCGCTTATAGCCAAGACTTGCCGCCACCCAAGCGCCAAGGAGCGAGGCCTGAAAGTAGGGGAGATAGGCTTTGCTTACGCCAAACTCAATGACAAAGAGCACCGATATGGCAGAAAGAAAGGCCAGGTATCCTGCAAAGACAAGGCTTACTACGCATGTTGTCTGCCAAAAGGGCACACTTGTGAGTACCTTTCTAAAATTTGCCATCACCTCATTGAGCTTGAAAGGTGCGCGCCGCTCTGTCGGCAGCGTCTCCTCAAGGTAGAGCAGGCAAATGAGAAGGCTTGCAAGTACGACAAGCGCAATGGCCAAAAAGTTTGAGCGAAAGCCATACATGCAGTTGAGGTAGCCGCCAAGTATGGGCGCCATTGCCATGATGATGGGCACAATGGAGTTGAGCCTCCCAATAGCAACAATGGCCTCTTCTTGCTTAAAGGCATCAAAGATTATGGCAGTGCCGAGTGTAAAGCAGCCGCCGCTGCCAAGGCCTTGCAGTACTCTACCAACGAGCATCCAGGTAAAGTCTTCGGCGTACATGGTGATGACGCTGCCGGCAAAAAAGAGCCCCAAAGCAAAGAGGAGCGGTTTTTTGCGGCCGATGGCATCGGAGACAGGCCCATAAAGGGGGCCGGCTATGCAGATGCCAATAAAGTTCCAGGTCAAAAGACCCTGGATTTCTCTTTCCGATATAGAGAAATAGCTCATCATATCGGTGAAAGTGGGTAAATAAATGTCTGTTTCAATACATGCTGCAATAAAAGTGACAGTAATGAGCAGCAGGTATTTCCATTCGCGTGTAAGCATGGAAATCCTATAAATAAAATTTTTTAAGCGTAGATAAAAGTATACTGTGGAACAGTTAGTCTCTTTTTGAAAAAGAGAAAGTAGCCGCTTAGGCTATGATAGGGGTCTGGGTGGTGGTGATCATTCTTAAACACCTCATTTGGGTATGAAAGCTTTAGTGTATCAGATGCGGGGAATTATTGCAAGAAATGTTTATGGTTGCAGGAAAATGGGTAAAGCGATAGGTAGATGTGCATGAGGTTTATATATGAAGAAAAGTATTGGTATTGGGGTAGTGTGTGTTGCTGTAGCAGCCTTTGGGTATTACTACTTGGGAAGTAGGCCCGAAAAGCATGCAGGGGCTGATATCCCTACATTTCTGCAGCAGCCAATAACACCGGTCTGGAAAGAGTTTCAGCCGGAAAATGGCAGTTTTACGGTGCTTTTTCCGGGCAACGTAATGCATGCTACGGCCACAAAGCCCTATGGGCATCCAAACGAAGTCACAAAGTACGATACCTACTCAGCTCGCGGCAGTGACGGCACGCTCTACACACTCAGCGAGGTACAGTATCCCCAATCGTTTGATACGAAGGATCCAAATGCCATATTTCAAAGCCTCATTCAGAACATAGTAGCATCGGCTGCAACAACCGAAATTATCGGCCAAACCATCACTACCTTCTCGAACCATCCGGCTGTAGACTTTAACCTGCAAAACCTGAAGTATGCCAGCATAGGCCGTGCAATTCTGGTTGGCAAAACCCTCTACGTGCTCACAGTGATGAGTCCTAATCTTAATGGCCTGGAAGAGCATTTTCACGCCTTTGCTGACTCATTAACGCTTAAGTAAAGATTGCTCTTTTTAAGTCAGCCTCTTGAAGGAATTTTTTGATATCGTCATAACAGGTTGGGCCTTCTATTTTGTAGGCCCAGTTGTGGTCATTCCACCAGCGCTCACCGTGGTGTCCGGCCGGATTGATGGTTAGATAGAGCTCTTTTTCTTTCAGCTCCTTTGCCGCATTGAACAGGAGCGCTGGATGATGCTCGGGAATAAGCTCATCGCCGCCCATCATCTCTTTATCTCGGGTGTGCGGAATAGCGATATGCAAAAGCTTATGGCCCTCATTGTAGCTCAAATCTTCTGCAACGTTGTAGCCCTTAAAGATCGCTACAGCGATGCCCTGGATCACACAGTTATCTCTTAACAGGTTTGCTATGCATGAATAGAAATGGTCTTGAAGGCTCTCAGGCTTTTTCTCCTTTGGAAAAAGATGATCGGCAAGCACGTTGACAGCGCGTGGCACGAGATCTCGAAAGTTAGCCGGGCTCTGGTCGAGCATCAGGTTAATATGGGGATACTTTCTCCCAAGCCAGGCTGTGGCGGCTGCACCAAAGCAGAGCCCCTTAGCCAGTATCTTTTCATCCGGAAGGTTTTTAACTTCCCTCAAATAGTGGTAGCACGCCTCAATTGAGGCATTGATGTTTTTTCGATCCATCACACCTTCGCTCATTCCC
>JAFEGS010000233.1 GCA_018239705.1 Verrucomicrobiota bacterium
CTATTTCCCTCTTTCACACCCATGTGCATGTCTGCATCAAAGCGGCCGGTCTTGCTTGTAACGCGCAATTTTTCCAGGTCGATACGGACATTTGGGAGCTTTTGCATCATCAGCTTCATCGGAAAAGCAAGAATTTTGTCAATTTCCTCTTTGGTTGGGAGCTCCACATTCAGCTCCAGCTGGAATTCGACATCATTCTTTTGACTATTGAGGAGTTGGTAGAGGCGATCTCCCGGATTAGTAGAAGACTGCACTTCATTCTTGAAAAATGGGCTCACATCCAGCCTACGAACATCAATGCCGCACGATAAGCGCTGGCTCTCTCTAGATAGTTCCTTCTGTTTACAGTCAACAGAGACATAATCGACATGGAGCTGAGGTACTTCCTGTCCGTTTACAAGGTTGGCAATACTGAGCTGTGAACAGACAAGTCGGGCATCTTGCAGAGGGAATTGATCGACCTCGCCAGACACCAGACCCTTAACAAGTAGTTTTTTTGCGGGAAAAAGCTCATTTTTAGGTATATCTATATAGGTCTTTCCATCAACCTCTACCTTTGCTCCACTGCCAAGCAGACTCGTTGTGATAGCTATTTTTCCCTCAACATCAACCGCGACTTCTCCTCCTATTGCATCACACGAGACTTTGGGATTGCGAAGTCCTATCTGAATATTCCAAGGATATCCGGACTTTTCTATGCCATCATACAGCACGCGAACGCCGTATCCACTAGACTTAAGCCGATCTAATTCACGTTCTAATTTTTGCTGCGTACGATCTGCTCGATAATACCAAAAAGCAGAGTAGCCGATAACTATACAAACCACGACTATGGCGGCAGAACGTTGTAGGGTTTTCATACACAAATTCCTTGGTTAGATTACCCAATAAATATAGTAATTAAATATTTAAATCAAGTAAATATTTTAATTTTGGGTTGGCGCCGTATTGGTGAGCGAGCTGCTTGTATGCAGTCCAGTCAGGCTTTGGAGGGTTGGAAGTGAGGGAAGCTCGAATGAGCAAATTCTTAGGGGTATGCTCGGGATCGACAAATTCTAAAAGCTCTGTCTTGTACCCAAGCTGCTTTAAAATCTCTGCGCGCAAGGCATCAGTGAGAAGGGCGGCAAAGCGCTCATGCAGCAGTCCATGTGAGAGTAGTACCGGGGCTACTTTTTTCTGTAGCTGCCCCGCAAGCTCATGCTGGCAGCAAGGAGCAACACAAATTGCTTGCGCCCCGAGGAGGCACGCCTTCGCAAGCGCCTCGTCAGTAGCCGTATCACAGGCGTGAAGTGCGAGGATCAAATCAACTGGACCGGTAGGCGAAAATGCTGCAATTGACTGAGCCACAAAGGTGAGCCCCTTATAGCCCAGTTGGTCTGCCAGATTTTGGCACTTCTGTAAAAGCTCCTTTTTTAAGTCCACCCCAGTGATGTGCACATCTCTATTTTTGAGCATATAGTAGAGTGCAAAGGTAAGGTAGGCCTTGCCGCAGCCAAAATCGATGATGTGAAGCGGCCTGTTTTCCTGCGGCAGTAATGGCAAAATATTTTCCAGGAAGTGGTTGATCTGCTTGAACTTATCATATTTTTCACGCAAGACCCTCCCCTCTTTGTTCATAATGCCAAGGGCGATCAAAAAATCAATTGGCGCACCCTCTTCCAAGATATATTTTTTGGCTCGATTGTGCTGTAAAACGGGCATGATGGGCATATCTTTCTTTTTGGTTTTCCATTTCAGGCTACCATCTTGCTGCAGCTGGATATGAAGTTCCTCGTGAGAAAAATGAAAAATCGCGCGCGAAAACTGGGTAAGCATTGGAGCAATATGCTCCTCCATATCTTCTTCAGGGATATTTTGTGTCATGCACTGCGTAGCGGTGAAAGAGGCGATCTGCAGCTTCTTTTTGCCCTTCAATATAACCGGTCGCACAGTACTCTTTTGTATTGACTGTCCTTGTATAAAAGGAGCGCTAAAGACCGCGCTCACAAAATGGGTTATTTGAGCGCGCAAGCAAGAAAGAAGATCAGTACTCAGTTTTTTATCCATAATGGAAGAGTATACCGGAAAAGAAGTTAATTGAATATGAGAGAAAATCGGGCACGGGCACGCGCACGGGCACGTTCACGAACATCCATCTTAGTAACGATTACAAAAAGTGTAGAATTGTGATAACATACCGAGCTTTGAACGTCTATTTTGAGGTTACCAGATGAGGATACTGCTCTCTTGGCTACGTGAATATCTCGACCTTCCAGAGTCTCCGGAAGCACTTGCACAGGTGCTCACTCGCGCTGGAATCGAAGTCGATCGCATTGAAAAAATAGCTCCCAATTGCGTAGGCGTAACTTCTGCCCGCATTATTGATGTAGAGCCGCATCCCCAATCACCTAAGCTCCACATAGCCAAAATATACGATGGCTATAAAGAGCATCGCGTAGTCTGTGGAGCTGCCAACTGCCGTAAAGGGCTTCTCACAGCCTTTGCACCTATCGGCGCAACAATATTCAAAGATAATAACCCTCTTCAGGTAGAAAAAACCAGTATCAAAGGCGTTGACTCTCCAGGCCTTCTCTGTTCTGAGCAAGAAATTGGCCTCACCGAAGAAACGTCCGGTATCATCGAGCTTGAAAACGGTACGAAAGAGGGGCTCATGATCGATGAGCTCTTTTCAGATATTGCCCTTGAGCTCTCTCTTACGCCCAATCTTGGCCACTGTCTTTCTGTCATGGGAGTAGCACGAGAGCTTAGCGCCTTTTTAAACCGCCCACTCAAAAAGGCTCCTTGGCGAGATGCAATGCACATGCCGCCTGCTTCATCTTCTGCCAAACTTTCAGTAACCGTAATCGATCCCAAGATCTGCTCTCGATATAGCTGTCTTCTCGTAGAGGGAATTTCTGTTGGCCCTTCCCC
>JAFEGS010000234.1 GCA_018239705.1 Verrucomicrobiota bacterium
ATCTAATATTCAAAAATTTCGGCCTATCCATTATTATTTAGTTCGTCCAGCCTGCGTAAGATAGGTGGCAATAGATGCTTTGTAACAAGCGTCGCATTTCTATTTGTAGAACAGAGGTGAAAATAGTGATTTGCAACTGCATAGAGAAAATCGTGCAGCTGTTGTCGCTGTGCCTGCGTTGTCGGCTCAAGAGCGACGATTTTTCCAAGAAAGAGCATATAAATGGGAGCAGGATCGAGCTTGTAGTTTTCGAGGAATTCAACAGCGAAAAAGAGATTTCTATAGTACTCGAGCTGGCTTATTTCTGAAGCTTCTGCAATGAAAACACCCGAAAGAAAATCATTTTTTACAGCGTGAATCAGGTATTTTATAATGTTGTTACTATTTTCTAGAGTATTGATAACAAATCCCATCGTTTTAAGATACTCAATAGAGGTTGCAGTGGCTATGTCCGGGCACTGGCCGTATAGTTCGGTAAAGAGGCATCTATCATTCATGTAGATGACGCTGGGAATAAACTCAATGTACTTGATACATGTAGCGCGGCTGCGTGTGTCGGGCATACTCTCCAAGAGAAGCGCAAGCTCTTGGCACGCGATGATAGCCAAGGTCTTTTTATGCGGAGAACCCTGGAAAATTGCCGTGCAGCAGCTTTGCAGCAGACTTAAGTGGGGTAGAAGTTCGTCTTTTGCACTTATGGTCAGATCGAGCTTATTTTCTTCAGCAAGTCTAGCTACATGGCTGAACATGTCGTAATGGTTTTTTGAAAAGAGATCGATGTTGCCGGAGAGCGCGAGTAGTTTATTATTTGCCTCAATAAAGTATTTAAAATATCTTGCAGGAGTTTTTCTGGTTGTCTCCTGAGCCTCTTTTGCATATGTTAAAAAGAATGTACATAGATGTTCATAGGTAGTTTGTTGTGCATACGTTTCTATTGGAATCTTTATCAGGTGCTGAATAATAAAATCGCAAAAGGGCAAAAGAGCTCCATAGAGTATGCATTCTTGGAATATCCTACCGTTGAAAATAATAAGTGCTTCTCTAATAACATCGGGATATTTGCTTTGAAAGGCTGATTTTAGCAGTTTTGTTTTGAATTTGCCTGAAGCTAAATACTGCGGGATGCCATTATCAGGTACTTTTTGGAACATAGTGAGCATCGTCCATTTATAGAGCTTTAGAGCTGCCAGTTGCAGCGTTTCAGATCTGTTGAGGATGAGATTTTCATACTCGTCAAAGAAAGTGCCGTCAGAGCTGCTTTTAAGGGCTAGAGCTATGTCGTGGAGGAGTTTTGGGGCAGTAAGCTCTGTAGGCAGTAGCTTGTCCACTGTTTGGGGAGCTACTTTGGGCCACGTTTTTAAAAGCTGCGAGATATAGGGGAGTGCTTCAGGTAGCACATGTGAAAATTCAGGGTTATAGATACTTGTATGGATCATCGATGCGCTTGCCAGCATCAGGTCATATGCTGTTGATGTGCTGCATACTGTAATAAGCAGCTTGTAGAGGCTCCACTGTGCGTCCCTGTTTTCAAACACGAGCGTTGGCAAAAGCGGAATGATTTTTTTGATACACTTGTCTGTATCAAAATTGGGGACATCTGCAGCTATTTGGAGGAGCTGGATCAGGCAGGAGCTGAGAGCATTGGTCTCAACCTTCCAGAGGCCTGGAAATCGCTCCTCCTGCGTTACCAACGTAGAGACATTCAATTTTAGCAGCTTCTGATTGGATACGTTCACTGCGTGAAAGAATGTACTCCAGAGAAGGGCGTTGGGGTGCATCGTCTCTTCTAGAAGAGAGAAAATACTTCTTAAGCATGTTGTAGACATATCAAGGCAGTTGAAAATCGCCTCTTCACACGCGGTATAAAATTGCTGGCTTGTGTCGTGGATTTTGAATTCCTGTAAGAGAAAAATCCACTTCTGGTACTCCTTTCTTTCAAGGAGGCTCATCATGTACTGTGCGGCATAGCGCGTAAAATGGGCATCATCGCGGAAACGCTCATTTTTCTTGGCAGTTCTCAGCAGGCGCAGCACGTTTTCATGATCTTCCTCTGCTTGAAAGATTGCTATACAGCGGTAGAGATTGGAAAGCTCAAGCTCTGAATAGGCGTGCGGGGTCTCTAGTTGCTCAAAGTGTAGAGAGAGGGTTAATACTGCCTCTATTGCCCCTGCATTCAAGTAGTCATTCATCAATTCGTGAACAGCAGGTCTACACTGTCTAAAAATAGATCTATCTTCCACGATGTGAAATAAAATATTTTCTTTAAGTTTTAAGAGTTCGAGCGGTTCAATGTTCTCGACAGAATCGAGCTGCTTCAGGATCCTCAGCCAGATCGCAATGCTCTTCTGGTACAGCTCTGTCGGTTTGAAGATCTTCAGAAGGGCCATTAGGAGTGAGACAGCAAGCGCATCATCATCGCATACCTGGTTGTAGAGGCGTACATGAGACGCCCTGATCTGCTCTTTGAGATCATTCGGGAGGGGGCGTAGCAGCTCAATAGACGACTCGATCAAAGCGATTTTTTCCTGACTGCTCAGCGTGGTTGCTGAGAGCATTTCGGCTATGCTAAGAGGGTTGTCGACGACTGTATCGAAGGAGTCGATCATGAGACCTCGTGCGATCTCTTTTTCCATCTCTGATGGTTCATCATTGATAAGATAGAATCGGTTAAAAAAATTGAAGGCTACATCATCAGGAATAATATTGTCGGCGTATAAATGGCATACTGCATTAAGAAAATAGAGAAGAATAGTATCTTGTTTCTTTTTTGTTGCTATTTTACCTAGTTCATCTCCAAGGAATATGAATTCTTGAACATAGTGTGTAGTAGCATAGCGGAGCGATGCTTGCCACATATCGATGCCGATTTTCTGCTTTTTTTCATCATGCTGAAGAAG
>JAFEGS010000235.1 GCA_018239705.1 Verrucomicrobiota bacterium
GCAATCAAAATCACAATCCTCCCTAAATAACTCCCCTTTTTAGTAAACATTAGTTTCGCAAGAGAACTATTCACTCTCCCCTTTTGTCCATGTTGATTCCAGTGACCGTAGGCAAATAGGACTTGACTAAATCCTAAAACAGGCATAAAACTCGGGGGCGCCAGTAGCTAATGAGGTGGTATATGTGCATTCAAGCAATACAAACCGGATGTCAAGATATTTGGAACCACGATGCGTGGGATGACCTCAAGCCTTACGTTATGACGGCAGTAATAGGAGTCGGCGTAGCCTTTGTTGTAAGCCAAGTGTGGGGCGGTGTTGCTGCTGTCTGTTTTCTGGCGGGCAGTGTTGGCTTTGCAGCAGCATTTCCCTCTATTATTACGCAAATCACCAAGGATGACCTATTAATCAGCCTCATCCGTGCAGTAATGCTCGTGGTTTTGCCCTTCTTTGGCCCCTTAGGGATACTAGGATCGGTCTCGATAGCAGTCATTTCAGAATTTGCATCAGATATTCGCCTCTTTACCATCCGAGAGAAGCTTTCTGCATGTGACGAAATGCTTGGAGACTTAAAGAAAAAGCTGAATGAGCGCACACAAGAACGAGAAGCGATGCTCGTAAACGCAGAAGAAATATGTAGCGAAGGTGAAACCTATCTACAATCCTTAAAAACAGACGAGGAAGTCCTCTCAGTAATACTGGCGTTTAAGGATGAAATCGAAGCATACAAGGGTCGCCTTCGTGAAATAGTGGAAAAGTTTCAGACAGTAGAGCGTGAGCACGATCTCGCATCTGTAAAAGAGCAAACCAATGCTCTCATCTCTGATTTAAAAGAATTTATATAGATCAAAGGACGTTGTCTATGAACCCCCTTCAATGGCTTCATGATACTATAGGAGCAGCATGTGCAAATACTCATTATGATGTCTTAGAAAAAAAATGTGAATCAATCACAACCAAAATACAAGAGTACGAAACGTGTGACAAAAAAAATGAAGAGCTTTTAGCGAAGGAAAAAGAGCAGTTCAAGAAATTAAAAGAAAAAATTAACACGCTGAAAAACCATGCAGAGTCTATCGAGGAAAATAAAAAAACTGTACGAAAAGTTGTTTCGGACAATAAACCGGAGCTTACAGACCTTGTAGAACGCTTTGAGCATGCAGCTCATGTTGCTTTGGAGCTCCATAAAGCCGAAAAGAACGTAGTAAAGCTGAGAAGTTTGATAGCAAAGCTGGACACGCATATGAAAAGCAGGGATCTCGTACGTAGCTTTCTGGCTGAGGTGAGTGATGGTACATAAAACCAAAGGTATGTTCGACGATACGGTCAATTTCATACAAGCAGTTGAGGATGTCTTTATAAGGGGTTTCATTAATCTGGAAAGAGTCGATGAACGGCTGTGGCTAGAAGAAGTCACCTCAGATGCACGTCGTTTTGCGCCTTGTGCTGGGGGTGTAGTTGAACTAGGCTTTAGAGTTCACTGGGGAATTCGCAATGTTGCAGATTTTCTTTGTTGCAAGGACAAAGAAAAACAGGTGCTAAGCAAGGCTGTAGACCTGAAAACAAACCTTCAAGAGATTAACAGGGCAACAGATGTCGATGTAGAGCAGCTCAAGAAGGCAAATAAACAGTTTGAGAGAAGCTTCGTCATAGCAAAAACAGCACAAGCTCTTCTTAACGAACTAGACGATGAGTGTCTGGAGCTTAAAAACCAAATACAAACGACTCTCGTATCGATTCAAGAAATGGACGATTTGACTGAAGCAATCCACATGATGATGGAGACGCTAGGACCCCTTGAGGAGTACAAAGCGCGTGTTCAGGCAGCTATCGATGACATACGGCAGCATCTACCACGTAATTGAGTGCCCCTGCAGAGCGTCATTGTTTTCCGGCCCGGGCAGGCTGGCCAGCCTCTCTTCCATGGTACTATCAGCTGGTAGTATTTGTTGTATCGCATGAGCATCTGCATTTTCCTCTTGTGGAGCTAGCACGCTGTACACCTTTGCGACCTGCCAGGCAGCCATTTCAAGATCCATGTCATTTTTATCTAGACGTCTATTACGCTCTAAACTCAAGTGCAGGCGAAGCAAGTCCTGCTCGAGAGAGCTGCAGATATATTCCCGGCGACACTTTTCTGAAGTACTGATACCCGTAAACCAAGCCCTGCGTGAAAGTTGTGTTTTAAGCTCAAAGGTTTCTCTGCTCATACATTTTTTGCTCGGATGGTCATTTCCAAGACATCCCAGCCAAGCAAAAATTTCTTCGAGAAACGTCGGGTATGTATCTTTTATCGCATAGGTTTTTTTGCAAGATTGCCACTCGCTATGATCCTCAGCCGTAGCCTTTATAAAAGATTTATTATATGCAGCTATTTCGACCTTGAACCTATTATGAATTTGTTTTAACAGACCGGATCGTATCTGATGTTCCTGTATCCCTGCCATTTCCACAAGAGAGTGGAGTTCGTTCTTTAGGAAGGCTATTCCCTCTTCTATTGGCACGGGCTGCTTATCCTCTGTGTGAAGCGTTACAGGATTTTTGTCCCAGAAATGCTTGAGGCCTTCATGCCCCTCTTTGGAAAACCTCCCGAGCTCTTCCTGTACATCAGAGCCGCCAAGTGGATGTCGGTATACTGAGGATATTGTTATCATACCCAGTCCTCCTCTTCAGTATGGGTTGAAACTGTTGTAGGTATACTCCAGATTTTAGTCAAGAAATGCTGTGTAGAGCTGTGATCATCTCCCCTCAATCATAACAAAACAAAAGAGATCTTTTGCACTCCATACTCTTCGCGCTCTCTAGCGCATATACGAAAATTCCGATTCCCTAAAATCCGATAAAAGGGTATTTCTTCCTGACAGCAAATTTGCAGGGAACTTTTCATGCGACATCT
>JAFEGS010000236.1 GCA_018239705.1 Verrucomicrobiota bacterium
ACGCCCTCCATTCGGTCCTCCACGACGGCAAAAGAGAGTTCAGCTACGACGCTCGAGGAAATCGCACGGCTACTGGAGACACGCGCTACCGGTACGATGGCCTCGACCGCCTGATCGAAGTTACAACCCCATCCCACAAAACAACCTATAGCTACGACGCCTTCGACCGCCGCATCGAAAAGAAACAGTACACTTTTGAGGACCACGATTGGATACTTGAAAGCCATGAGCGCTATCTCTATGCCGGGCAAAACGAAATAGGCTGCGCTGATGCTGCGGGCCGTATCTTCCAGCTACGAGTGCTTGGAGAGGGTCTTGGGGCCGAGATCGGCGCTGCCGTTGCCATCGAGCTGGAGAGCTTCCTCCACGTCCCAATCCACGACCATCGCGGTAATGTCGTGACGCTCTTGTCGTCTGACGGCGACGTCGTCGAAAGCTACCGCTATGATGCGTATGGCAACGAAGAGATTTTCTCTCCAATTGACTCCGGCAACCCTTGGAGGTTCTCGAGCAAACGCGTTGACCCGGAAACGGGTCTTGTCTACTTTGGCAGAAGGTACTACGACCCCTCAATAGGCAAATGGCTTACTCATGACCCACTTGGCCTCAAAGCCGGTCCTAATCTCTACGCCTATGTTCTGAACAATCCAATGACAGGTATTGATCTTTACGGGCTATATGGCATACGTGATGCGATTGCTACAGTAGAAGTCATCGGATATACATGTGCTGAGTTTACAGTTATTGGATATACCTCTACAGCTTCTCTAGCAACTGCAGCAGTGAGCTGGTCAGTGAACGCTATCGACTACGAGCCTTTGTCAAAAGCGATGGCACCAGTTGTTTCTCACCTCAACGCTGCTAATGCGGCTATAGAAAATGCAATTAGCAGCTTGAGAGAAGGAGTGTTTTCGCATGCTCGAAGTATCTCAGATAATATCTCTCCAGAGGGGATATATTCTGCTACTGACTCCACTCTTACTGTTGCGTCAATATGCTCCGGTGTTGGCGCTGTTGCTGGAACCTGCAAGGCAGTGATGAAAGCAACTGCCAAGAACTCGACAATCGCAGGTGCTGCAAAAGCAGCCAAGAATGCAGTAAAAGCCCCACCAACTCAAAATGCTCCTACTTCAGCTTCTCGAAAAACCCTGCCATTTCAATCACTGTCAAATGAGACCCACTATGTCCCTAAGTGTCCAGAAACTGGTAATCTCTTGACTTTACCTAGGAGTCCTCATGGGGTAGATTTACCTTCTAGTTATTCTCCACACACACAACTTGGTGCTAAAGTGAGTGATAAGACTGGATTACCATATCGTCAAACAAGAGAATGGGGGTATGATGGTAAACCAATTAAGAGGACTGACTGGACAGATCATGGGATGCCTGAAGTAAGAGGTCATGAAATTCCTCATGATCATTGGTATTCGCCCAATTCGACGGGTGGAACCCCTAAACCACGGAATGCAACACCTTTTACAACAACAGATCCATCTAGAATTGAGGCCACAAGATGAGCGAACCATTTTATGTAATTAGGATCGAAGGTACGAGAGTTTCATGTCTCGGCGAACAGTTAATAGAAATTTTGGAAGAAATTCGCCCACTGATTGAAAACCTCATGTGGTACACTTGCCATAACTTTGCAACAACAAAAGTTCCCCATCCCGAGAATTATGAAGAATTTATTCCGATAAGAGTGGGAAATTCAGATGCCATGATTGATTTATGTAGAAATGTTGATCAATTTGAGTCAGCAGTGTTTTTAGGGTTGCCATCTGATTATGGAGATAGTCTCAACCACGAATACTTTACCAAAGATGAAGAATTTCGCGACCATGTGAATACAGCTTTAGAAATTATAGCTTTTGACACACAATATTATGAAATAAATAGCAGAGACTTTAATATTATCAAAAAACTATCATCAGGTATAATTAATAACGAACTGAAAATAAAAAATTATTCGTTACGTTTCAGAAATAAAGATATTAATTCTAGATATGAGCAGTTAGTAAAAATTTTAGACTGGGTATGGCCATTCATTACTGCTGCTGTATGGTATTCATGTGATTTGGAGGAGTTTAAGAGTAGAAAGCAAGGCTTTGAACTAAAACGAATTGGCAGTAGTTGTGATTTTATGGATTTCTCTAAAAATATTGATCATTGCTTGCCTTGTATGTTTTTTGCTTTGCCGCTTGATTGGGATCATCAATCAAATAGAAAATATGTTACGTATGATGAACTATTTAGAAATGTTGAAAACTCTATTTTGCAAATTTGTGCATTCAATCCATCATATTTTGACATTGAGACTAGTTCTTATTCTATTATGGAGGTGATATCAGAAAAAATTAATAACTGATCGGGGCTGCATAACTCGAGTAGTTATTCAGATGTGCAGCCCCCAAAACCCAAGCCCTTGAGCTGGTCCTCGAAGAGTCTTATGAGGATGCTGTGAAGCAGCTTGAAGCAGCAAAAGCAACTTAATTGCTCGCGATTCACAAAAAAAATAACTGATAAAAAAATCGAATGGAAAAGGTCGTGAAAAGGGCTGTGTCGGGGTAACTGCAGATATCGATGCTTGCATGTTATCACCGATTTCCCGTAAAACGCAAATACATTTCGTTGATTGAGATGTGCCAACACTGGGGAAAGAAAATGAAGGGCGTACCGGGCAATATGCCATCTGATGAACCTGATCTCACCTGGAATCACTTTGAAACAACGAGTTTCTCCAAATATGAACTCAATGCTCTGTTTCTAAGGATGCATAGAGAGAACGTTGAAACAGGTCAATCATGGGATGTGGCAACGCTGAAAAAAGAGGCTGAAATTGGGCTGGCAGAATCACAATATCTTCTTGCTGAACATTACAGAGAGGGTGTGGATG
>JAFEGS010000237.1 GCA_018239705.1 Verrucomicrobiota bacterium
TCGACAACGGCTATTGGTTGGCAGAGCGTTTTTACCCATTTGGGAGCAATCATAATGGGCAATTTTTCAACCAAGTCGCGAATAATTTCAAAAGAAGCACTTCCGGCTCCTATGATAATACTTGCTCGTAAAACTGTAAGGGGGCATTTGCCTGTTTTAAGGACCTCCTCGACATGACGTCTTGAAAGAAGGTGTGCAGATAGCTGGGAGCCCTCGTCTATTATGCCTCCTAGATAAATGATCTGCCGGCATGCAGTGCGGTTCGCAAGCTTTATAAAATTCTTAGCGGTTTTCTCTTCATTTTCCAAAAGATTTGGCAGTTTTTCTGCCATTGAGTGTACGAGATAGTAGGCAGCATCGATATCGGTGGGGAGGGGATCCATTTTTTCAAGATCTTGGAGGTCCCCATAGATTGTATAGAGATGGGGGTGCCTAAAGGTTGCGATCTGCGTGCCTCTAATACGGCAGAGGGCGTAGACTTCATGGCCCTCTTCCAAGAGCTGAAAAATCAAATTTTTTCCAATAAATCCTGTAGCACCTGTGACAAAAACTTTGCTCATCAAATAACCGACACTCGAAACTGTTTGGGCATATAGGCTACCCTATACCTTTTGGAAAATGATATGCAAATACAAACTGTTGCAGCTTTTTAGTATATTTGGGATCATCCCCTTGAGTTTACAAGAGGGGGTCCTTATGAACTTGGAGGCATTTTTTGGTCTAGGTTTGGGGTATAACTTTGCTTTGGCAATCAAGAAGGAGCTCGAAGTTAAGCAGGGAAAAAGTGACTATCACGCCGCTCTCTATCAAATGCAGGGGCTTACCAGCCTGACAAATCTCGCCTATCGCCTCTTTTCTCAATTGCCCTCCTCCCCAATGAGTATAGGGATCACTGTAGGTAATACCATACTCCCATTTGTTGGTCTCGTCTTATACCCCGCTTCAGCAGTAATAAAGAATGGCCATTATGAAGAGGGAATCCACTGTTTTGATGCCCTTATGGAAAAGCAGTGTCCTCGATTAATGGGTGCACTTCCTTCCAAAATCAGTGAAACCTCCGTCAAAGTCTTTTCGTTTTTTGCAGATAACTCTAACATCCTTACAGGAGGGGCAATAGTTGTTGGGGCGATAGCCGCACCATTTATCGGGATGGGGTCGCTCGTAGCAGGAATAGGGCTGCCACTGGCCTTTCGAGCGCTGGAGGCTGCCAATCTGGTGCCGGAAAAGGTAAGCATCTGTGTAGAAAAATATATGCCCTCAGTCGCTAATGCCTCTTTGCTCGTGGGTGGTACGCTCTTTTCACAGGTGATGGCGTTTGCCGCTCTTACAAGCGGCATACCGGGGGTCAGTGCATATGTCCAGAAAAGAATCGAAAAAATCGTTAATAAATTTGTTTCTGCTGGACCTACACTAGAGGAGATCGATGCCCCTTGGAACGTGTGTGAGGACCTCTCGTATAATATGATTCTCTATATTTTGGAAAATGATGATAAAGATTTATTTAAAATCAACCCGGCGGCCTGTTCCAAATTTTCACACATCGGTGCCGTCTTCCCTGAAAGCCGAGATTTTAAGCTGTTCTACGAGGTTTTTAACAAGATCGACTGGAGGGATCGCTGTCACCTATTGAAACCAGCCTTTCGGGATGACGATCGCTTTTTAGACCTCTTACGAGAGCGCTTTCCCGGTCACGAACCGCCTCATTATCGGGCTCATTTTGAAGAGTACCTCGAGAAAATCATGACAGTATCTCAAGAGGACTATTTTGCAGGACAGCTCATTGAGCAGATGAAGATATTTGTTGCAGTGCTGTGCGGAGAAAGGCCTGTAGAGGGCTCTATACAAGATCTTGAAGAGAGTAGGGATGCAGCTGCCAAAATTCTCGGCTTTGTGCAGAGTCAACCTGAAGGGAGCCGGGCAGTTGAGGATATCCTCATTAAACTGGCTATTGAGGGTGGAGAATACTGTGCCAGAGCCCTCAGGCGTGTAACGGACGAAATCCTGTCCGGCATACTTGCAGATGGCATACCGGGGCTAAAAGATCCGATGAAGAGCTATGAGTTTAAGGTACGCAAGCGCCTGGAGTTTCTACGTAAACAGATCATGCAAGGAGCCTATCTGAAGATGTGCGAGATCATGGTCAGATTAGCAAAAGAGGGTAATGGCGTCTGGGTCTCTAAAGTGAGCCAGACAACCGATGAGCATGCTGTTGCCATTGCTCAAGATGTGCACACCAGTGATCTTTTTGAAACAGATTTTGCATTAGGTTTTTATCCACTGCTTGATCATGTAAGAAACCAGTTTGGTGCTCTCAATTTGCCTTCCTGGATGAGCTATAGCTCCGTACGCCAGGGGATGTATACAAGCTACTATTCGCAGCTAGATCAATCTATCCATGAAGTAGGAGAGATCCATTTTGCAATCTATATGAGACAAAAAATAGGTGAATTAAAACTGCTATCAGGGCAGCAGAAAGAACTTCTCATCGATAAGATGGTAGATTATAGCAATGGCGAGAAAACAATGAGCGGCTTTCGCCGCCTCTTTTTTGTGATGCAGGGCATCCTTACCGTAGTAAAGGAATCGGAATGTAACCCATCTATGGTTAATACAAATATAGAAGAGGAACTAACAGAGTGGGAAATACTCGAAGATTAGAGCTCCGTACAGCGCTTGCGCAATAATTTTTGACAACTATCGGCGATACTTCTAAGCTTACACATTTTGTGGAGGTAATATGAAGTATCGCACGTTAGGGAAAAAAGGGCCAAAAGTTTCGGCATTAGGTCTGGGCTGCATGACAATGTCAGATGGCCATTATGGAAATGCCTGTGATGTTAATGAGGCCTGCAAAGTCCTCCAA
>JAFEGS010000238.1 GCA_018239705.1 Verrucomicrobiota bacterium
ACGCAAAGCCAGCTGCAGAAATACAAGATCGACGTGGTGAGCGCACCAATTACTCAAATAATTGCAAATGCAGAGGAGAGCCTGGCAGGATTTCAGCTGGACTCCCTACAAAATATCGAAGCCGATATCGGCTTTGTCTGTCTCGGCATACGGCCAAATAATGGCCTGGCTCTTGCCCTCAATGCAAAAGTGGACGAGAGAGGACTTGTAGTCACTGACCAGCAGGGAGAAAGCTCCATACCCAACATGTTTGTCATAGGAGATCTTCGTGCCGGCAGCATGAAGCAGATCTACACTGCCTGGCAGCATGCAGTCGACGCTGTACAGGTCATTGATCGCCGGATTCGGGCTGAGCAGTAAGCACTTGATGTGAAATTGGCATACTTGGTACCGTACGGTTTTAACCAAGGATTGCAGTTATGGCCAAATTACTCTACATCGAGTCTTCTCCAAGAAAAGAGAGATCGGCATCTATCGCCATATCAAAATATTTTTTGGACGAATACCTCAAAGCACACCCTGCTGATGGCGTGGCGGTCGTTGACCTCTGGAACAAAGATCTACCCTCATTTGACGGAGAGGTCATCAATGCAAAATATGCCATCATGCATGGGAAAGAGACCACTCCCGAACAAAAAAGGGCCTGGAAGCCAGTAGAAAACCTTATCACCGAGTTTAAAAGCGCAGATAAGTATGTGATCTCACTTCCCATGTGGAATTTCACCATTCCTTACAGACTCAAGCACTATATCGACGCCCTTGTCCAGCCTGGATACACCTTTACCTTCTCCCCTGAAAGTGGCTATCAGGGACTCGTCACAGGCAAGAAAATGCTGCTCATCTTCGCAAGAGGTGGAGCGTATGGTCCCGAAACAGGAGCGCAGCAGCTTGATTTCCAGAAGAGCTATATGGAAACAATTCTTGGATTTATTGGTTTTAAAGACATAGAATCTATTGTTATAGAACCAACAATGGGTGGAAATAAAGAGGCAAAAGAGGCAATGATGAAACAGTGCCAGGAAAAAGCCGCCGCCTTTGCCCATAGTTTTTAAAATTATCTTGATAATAAAATAGTAAATTCTTTATTAGGTTGAATAATAATCTAAGTAGAGAGTTTCTATGTATCAAGAGAATAATATTTTTGTATTTGAAGACGAAGAAGAGGCCTACCCTATTAGCACAAGGCCTGCGAAAGCTGGCGAAGAAGGCCTCATCTATGAAATGGCTCTCGCACTTGCCCGGAGTGAGGGAGAAGTTCTCAATACATTACCAGTAACTAAAGAAAATCTTCATCGGTTTGGATTTTGTGAAAATCCTCTATTTCATACTGAATTTGTAGAATACCAAAACAAAGTAGTTGGATATGCGCTCTATTTTTATACCTTTTCTTCTAGCCAGGGATATCCTATTCTTTACATAGAAGATTTATATGTAAAACCGGAATATAGAAGCATGGGAATGGGAAAAGAGCTGTTCAAGAAATTAGCTACCTATGCCATTCAAAAAAATTGCTGTCGTTTGGAATGGCATGTCTATTCTTGGAATACTTCCGCTGCAAAATTCTATCAAAAGTTAGGTAGCTCATCGAGAAGGGATTTAATCCAGACACGCCTCGAGAAAAAAGATCTGTTCAAGCTTTTTTAGCAGCGCGCTTTTGCGTTGACAATACGCTCTTGCAGTGACTTCCCAAGTTCAGGATCTGCATTCACACTATTTTGATAAATAGCATAGGCCTTTTCCAAAGCCTGTAAGACCTCTTCATAGTCATTGAGTCTTTCAAAGCAGTTGGCAATGTAGATGGTTGGCCAGCAAGAGGCAGGATCACAGCTTTGGGCCATTTCATAGGCATTAATTGCCTGATAGTGGTTCCCAAACTGCACTGCCGAGTGGCCGAGACCCAGCCAAAAGGCAGACTGCTTATAGTCTATCGTTGTTAAGAAATAGAAGGCAGCCTCTGCTTCCGGGTAGGACTTACTATCGATAAGATGTTTTGCGCCACGATAGAGCAGCTGCAGAGAGGTGTCTGTGATGCCCAGAAGGTCCTTCCAAGAGGCTCCCTCTTGTGCGCGCGTGGATAGCTCTTCGGCCGCCGCTACCGTATCAAAAGAGGCAAAGGCCGTTTTCACATTCTGCTCTAAATCGGTAAAGTTAATCTGGTCATCTGCTCGGGCAAGGTCTTTCACAACGCCAAAACAGGAAAAAAAGCCATCAATGCACCTTTTCCTTGCATAGAGGGTATACTGGCTGAGTTCATACTGAATTCGCTTTTCATGAACAACGGGGCTTTCTAGCTGATTTTGGGGCGGCGCATCTTGAGCTATAGTGTGAGCGAGCGACTGAATCGTCTCTCGTATCGACGCATCAAGTACCTGATGAACTCCTGGTTGAGGCATGGTTTACTTCTCTCCCAATTTGTTCAGCATTTCAGGAAAAGCGCTTGCTTCGTTGAATGTGCACACCTTATTAAGCAGTTTCCGAGCCTCTGGATTACTATCCGCTGCTTTACTGATTTCCCCAGATAAATTTCCCGGAGGCGGTTTGATCGAGGCAGTAGTTGAAGAAGAGGGAAGCGTGTCGGGTAGAGTCATTGCATATGTTGACTCAAGCTTCTGGGGCTCACCAGACCCAGTAGGGCCGCTTACGGGCACCTGTCCGGAAATATGCATACTATTTTACTCCACTTTAATGTAGACTCCCACGCTCTTTATTGTAATAGATTTTTTAAAAAAATGTCAAGATTTACGTTGAAAACTTGTGTGGTGAGGTTCAAACGACAAACGACCAAAACGACAAAGGACACAAAAGACGAAAACGACAAAAACGACTTAAACGACATAAAAGGACCAAAAGGACCAAAAGGAC
>JAFEGS010000239.1 GCA_018239705.1 Verrucomicrobiota bacterium
TTATATCTTTTCGATCGCGGGGTGTATGCCCCTCCAAGTCAGTATGAAGCATGGTTTGTCTCTGCAGCGCATACTGAGGCTCATCTTGAATACACCCGGGATCTTCTACTCAAGTTTTTTCAATCGTGACTACTAAGGCATCTTCAAGCGGGCAGTTTGGCACTGCAAGCTTGACCGTCTTCTCATGAAAATCGATGTTTGGATTGGTGATAATGCGATCAAAGAAGTGAGAGTCTTCATACTTGGAATGGGTGCTTGCCAGGAAACAAGAAAAGCGGCTGCCCTTCTTCATGTGTTTTGCAAGGCATGCCTCTAAGAAGAGCAAGAGCTGGCCTTGCGGCTTTTGAGACTCTGTTCCATGTTCACTAATACCATATTTTTCCAAAGCCTTAGTGTACTGCTGCTCAGTAATGTTTTTGTTATCTTTTAGCTTCTTAAAGAAGGAGGGAAGTTCTTTCAAATTCGATTTTCCAACTTTATTGTAAAAATCATCTATCTCCTGGTCGGAAAAAGTAATTGAAATCTGAGATAGCTGCTTCTCGAGTGAGGCCAGTAGATCTTTTGTCTGTGAAGATACCTCAGCCGGCCCTTGTGGGGTGCTGCGCAGTATCAACTGCACTGCAGCATCTTCTGAGAAGTCATTGAAAAAGACCTCATCAAAGGAATGGAGGGTTTTCAGTGCATTTTCCCAGCTATCGTGAATGACCTTCGTGTTGGGGTGTTTTTTTGCCCATTCCCTGGCGCTTTCGATGAGCTTTTCGTCCGATTCAATGATCGTATGGCTTTTTGGACGCGATTTTTGTATCCGATCGGCAGCAATGCCTGTGCCAAAGCCAATTTCCAGCACATCGCCTTTGGGGCGCAGCTCGTCAACGAGCAATTCAATATATTTCTTTATCCATTCTGAAACAGCAGCGTTGCCATTTGTTGTCATCGCCCGATCTCCTTATTTTTGAAATGATTGTAAAATTTCTTGCATACGCTTTTTCATCGATTGATCTTTTCGCTTAGGATTAACGATCAATTTAAATACGTATGAGACTCTCCAAGCATCCGGGTTCGCTGGCAGCTTGGCACTTTCTATTGAGTGGATAATATCGCCTTCAAATATCACAAAGCGCATGTTTTTACTATCGGCGCACATTTTGGTTTTTCCGTCATCATCGCAAAAAATCGTGCCTAGGCCATGTTTGGTGGAAAATGCAGGCGATGTGGCGTATGCCATGAGGGAAATCAGCCAGGGTTTACCCTCAGAGCCGTTAGGAAAGGAAGAGGGGTGTAGCTGCTGGGGCTCTTTTGCATAGAGAACGGGAATGCCAAATGAGAGGCCCTCATCTGTGTCGTAGTCTTTATGCTTACCCAGTTCTGAGCTCTCTTTTGACTTAAATACGACGCGATTAGTGGCAAAAGCAGGAGCGCAAATATCCTGGTCATACATTTCCCACGGCAGCGTGCTGATATCGGCCTCCATTTCATTAGATAGCCAGCTCATAAGCTTGTAGAGCTCTTTTATGGCTTGTGGAGGATTTGCAAAAAAGACCCACTTTTCTTTGCTATCCATCGCTCTATCGGGCAGCTCTCCCTTTACTTTGCTTTCGTTATTGGCGAAGATATCTTTACTAAACGTTGCGTTTGTGGAAAAGTTGCGTAGCTCTTCGGCTTCGCTTTCAATAAAAAAATCGTCAATAATGTAGACATCTTTACCGGACACTACCTCGTGTTTTATTGTGCTGTCCTGGAGTCTCAGCGCAGGTGATGTAAAGGAATAGGGCTCAAAATGAAATACGAGGGGACTCGACCGAGGAGTTTTATAGCGCTCGCTTGTGATTACAGCAGTATCCTTTTTTATTTTAGGAAGCTCTGTAGCTTGCAGCGATTGTTTTAAGGCTGTTCGCTCTTGATCGGCCATAATGGGATCCTTTTGTGTTAAATTTCATCATTGCCGATTTTTTGACTAAAAGTCCATAGTTTTTTATTTAAATCGAGATTAAACTTGAATAGCAAGCAGCTTATGCACACAGGTAACGGCCAAAGAGCCATCGCCCACAGCAAAGCCAACTCTTTTGGTCGATCCGCTGCGGATATCGCCGGCAGCAAGGATTCCAGGGATTGTTGTCTCAAGAGGGCAGGGCTCTCGATCTTTTAATGGCCAGAGGCCCGATTGCAGGGCATCGATCCCTGTTTTAATGTAGCCAAGAGAGTCTCTCGCAAGAGTTTCCGGCAGCCACAGGCACCCCGGATCGGCGCCAATAAAGACAAAAATAGCAGAGATGGGGAGTGTCTCAGTGGAGTCACCGGAAGGAAGCTTTCGCAGCGTTACTCCCTCCAAACGATGCTCGCCGTGGAGGGCTGCAACTTCTGCGCCTTCATGCAGTACAATATTGGGAGCCTGGCGAATCCGATTGACCAGATACTCAGACATCCCTGATCCCAAAGGTCTTCGCACAATCAAGTGAACGGTCCTATCGGGGCAGCACTCGGCAAGAAACATGGTCGCCTGCCCGGCAGAGTTGCCTCCGCCGATAACTGCAACGTCTTGATTATCAAAGAGAAGAGCCTCAACACTGGTGCAGGCATAGTGGATTTGGGCTGCCTCAAAGCGCTCTGCACCCGGAACGTCCAGTTTTCTCCAGCGGACGCCTCCGGCGATGAGGATAGTTCTGGCTAAGAGAACATTGCCACAGTCAAGGTGCAAGGCGTGGCAATCTCCGGGGGTCTTCGCAGGTTCAACTTTTAGGGCTGTTACCGGCGCCACCATTTTAGCTCCAAATTTGAGCATCTGCAGAACGCTCCTAGTGGCAAGCTCTGCTCCCGTCAGTCCACTCGGAAAGCCGATAAAGTTTTCAATT
>JAFEGS010000023.1 GCA_018239705.1 Verrucomicrobiota bacterium
GGATATTGATATCGAGCGTGATCTTGTTATTTTTGATGAAATACAGGCATGCCCGCGAGCGCTCACAAGTTTAAAGTATTTTCAGGAAAAAATGCCCCGTTTGGCTATTTGTGCCGCGGGTTCTTTGCTTGGAGTATATCTGGCCCCAGTGTCCTTTCCTGTTGGAAAAGTGGATATTCTCCATCTCTACCCAATGAGCTTTGAAGAGTTTCTCCTTGCGCGAGAAGATCATAAATCTTTGCTTGTCTTGCGCGATGCAAATCATCTACCAATCCCTCACCTTGCACATGCGCATCTCTGGCAACAGCTGAAAGAGTATTTTATTGTTGGGGGACTGCCGGAAGTAGTAAAAACCTTTATCAAACATAAAGACAATACATTTGTTGCCTTTCAAAAAGTGAGAGAAGTCCAAAAAAATCTTATTACTTCTTATTTGGGTGATATTGCAAAGCACGCGGGTTCAGTTAATGCCATGCATATTGCACGCATTTTTGAATCTATCCCTTCTCAGCTAGCGCGATCGCAGGATGGCTCTGCATCAAAATATGTCTTTAAGGGTGCTGTTCCTGGAATAGACCGCTACAGTAAGCTTGTAGGGGCGTTTGATTGGTTAGAGAAAGCAGGCCTTATTATTAAAGTGCCTATTGCCCATTCTGGACAGCTGCCCTTTTCTGCTTATTCAGAGGAAAATGTATTTAAACTCTACCTTTTTGATGTAGGGCTGCTAGGGGCGATGTCTAAAATCACTCCAAGTATGATTCATGACTATGACTATGGTTCGTATAAAGGATTTTTTGCAGAGAATTACCTTGCTCAAGCTTTTTTAGTAAATGGGCAGCTGAGCCTCTATAGTTGGCAAGAAAAAACCGCTGAAGTTGAATTTTTATTTGAGCAGGGTGGACATGCAATACCTATTGAAGTTAAGTCGGGATGGGTTACCCAAGCGAAAAGCGTAAAAATTTTTGTAGAGAAATACCATTCACCCTATTACATAATCTTCAGTGCTAAACCACTTTCAGCTAGAGAGCACGTGCAGCGCTATCCTCTCTACTTAGCCGACCAATTTCCCTTGGATACTTTTCCATTGCCGGAGTAGGAATGAGTTAGCTAATAATCTCATAATAATTGTAAACTTGGACCAAACTAAGAGGATTTCTAATGTCAGATATCAATTGTACTTCCCCCATTCGTTCTTGCCCCCTTCAGCAGATTGTAGAAACAGTCTGTTCAATGCAAAATAGGATAGTTACTCTCTTTTACGCGGTTATTGAACAGGCAGAGCAGGCTCTAGTGGATGTTCTCGTAGCCTTCAATTTTTCCAAGTTTTCTCAACCTATAGCAACCCTTCATATCATCTTCTGGAACACCATTGACCCCACACGCTACCCCTGGTATGAGCCAATTATTGATAACAAGCTTACACTCAGCGCTATTCCACTGAAAAATCGTGGTCATCTTGAAGACCTTTGTAATCGACAAATCACAGCTGTTGTATCAGCTGTAAAAGACTTTGAATTTAGTGATGGCCTCTGGAGCGAGCCTGTCAAACCTGAAGACTGGAAGGCAAATGGAGTTGACCAGCTCGTGCTTGCCACACAGGATCTTACGCCTCCGAGTATGGAAGATTTTGCAGATGGGGTAAACTTCATAGATAGGAAGATTACAAATGGCGAGCATGTCCTAGTGCATTGCAAAGCGGGGAAAGGGAGGAGCGCTTCTATTGTGGTGGCCTATCTACTCGTGCATGGGAAAAAACATAGGCTTCATTTTGATTCAGTAGACGCTGCGATTGCATATGCCACATCCAAAAGGAGCGCAGTGGGAATATCTGAACGACAGAAGGAGGCCATTACGGCCTATTGGAATAGTGTGGAGCTGATTCAGGATTAGTCCCTCGCGCAAACGCGAAGGACTACAGTTCTGACAAGAAGGCTATTTATTTTTGTGAATAGATCACATCAATCATACGCATAGTGTCGATATTTCTATCGAACTGCTTTTGCAGCTCCTTTCGGTCTACTAAAGCCACATCAAACATTCGCTGTATGATGTTGGTTTTGCTAAGTGCCATCTCGACTCGTTTATCTAAGCTTTGATCGAGGTAGAGCTCGTAGCTGGTTTGGGTGAGCACTATTTTCCCCTTCTCCCCAACAATTTCAAACCGCTCATCTCTCTTTTCTGCATGGCGATCCAGGACGATGGTTCCTCCAAAATTTTTATAAGTAAAGGTAATTTTTGCAGCATCTTCCAGTTTGTTTTTTTCCATATCGGGGAATTTATAGCTAAATTCACTTTGGATTTGCTCTGGATAGCCAAAAAAGTCATTTACAACATCAAGTGCATGGTAGCCCATATCAAGCACCACTCCACCGCCGCTTTTTACCGGATCACTTCGCCAGCCCGACGTCTGATTTGGTAAGTTAAATGTATAGGTATAGGTGAATGCAAGAGGCGCCCCGATTTGTGGCAAGTCTTCCTTCGCTTGTACGAAGAGGGGATGGGTACTTCTTTGGACTGTGGTGAAAAGTGGAAGGCAGCTTTTCTCTTGAATCAACTTTTTATAAAATTCCACTTCATGCAGGTTCATGCCAAGGGGTTTTTCCTTCACCACATACACGCCTTGCTCAAGAAGCTTTTTGGTTACAACATCGTGCTGATCATGGGGAAGGGCAACAAGCGCCGTATCAAACTGGGTGGTGTCAATAAGCTCTTGGATATTGCCATCTCGAATGACTTTCCATTTATATTTTGCTGCCCACTCTTCTACTTTTTGGGGCATTGTTTTGTTAATGACGATAGCCACGATATTTCCATTATCTGGTCTATCGAGAAGGGCCTGAATGTAGTCTTGCCCTTTTCCAGAAGCAGCTCCAATAATTGCTATATTTGATGACATAACTCTCTCCTTTTTATTAACGCGAGCTTTGGATAAGAGCCCCCGTGAGAGTTTTTGCCCCTTTGCCCATCTTTCGACTATTTTTCCGAGCCCAGAGGACGCCAACTATTGTGCTCGGAAAAATAGTCGAAATCTGGGACAAACTGGCTAAAAACTCTCATGGGGGCTCTTATCCAAAACTCGCGTTTATTAAGTTACAGCCAAATGATACCCCATGTTTATTATTATTAAAAAATTAATTGTTTTTATTAGTTTAATAAGCTAGACTTATGATTATATGGATATCGATTACAACAAACTTGTCTTTTTTCTCACCGTCGTGCGCTCTGGAGGTCTCACTGCAGCAGCAAAAAAGCTCTATCGTACGCAGTCAGCTGTAAGTCAAGCGCTGAATGCACTTGAGCGTCAGCTCGGATTCAAGCTTATCACCTGGGAGGGCAAGCGCTTGCGGCTTACCCGAGAAGGCACGCTTGTCTACAATGCAGCTGAAAATCGTCTACGCGCAATTGAAGAAGAGGTGACAGCTATTAAGAGCTCCGGTCAGGAGGTAGGCGGTAGCATAGAAATTGGGATGCTCAATGATGCCTCGACACAGCTGCACGAGCTGCTATTTACGAAAATTGCGCAGTTTCGAACTAACTATCCTGCTGTTACATTTAAAATTCATTTTCACACGAGTGTGGGGATTGAGCAGGCGCTTCTGGATCGCGAAATTGACCTTGGATTTTTAATTAATTTTCGCGGGCAGCAGCGCTTTCGCCTTATAGAAATAAGTACGGAGCAGCACCTGGTTGTAGCTTCACCGCAATATCTTACGCGAGTGGGAGGAGTTGCCAGTGTGTCAGACGTCATTTCAAAAGACCTTATCGATATAGACCAGTATTTTACCTGTTTTACACCGTGGGTTGAGTACCATGATGCTGCGTCTCTTCCTATTCTTGAAAAAAAAGCAGCTGTGATCGCGGTTCCTGACTTTCGCGCAATTGAGCAGCTGGTGCTGGCTCATCAAGGGATTGCCGTGGTGCCAAAATACTTGGTAGACAAGGACCTTGCTCGAGGTCGGCTGGTGCAAGTACTACCTAAACTTTCTGCACTGCAAGTGTGGGTAAGCTGTGCGATTGAGCGCGGACGTCAGGAGCGTCCGTGTGAGGAATTATTTCTTAAAACATTGTCTCTAAAATATCCCACTGGTACAATCCTGAAATTCTAATTTGTATACGCTGTTGTAAGATGGATGAAGAGATAAAAAAATTACTCATTGAGTTAAAGATGGAGGGGCTGCTTCAGAGCTATGAAGCAGAGCCAAAAGCGCCTGAGAAGCTACTGCAGGAAGAAAAGATATCCATCCAAAAGCCGGTTGAGGCTGCACCAGCCCCATCCACCCCACCTGCGCCAAAAAAACGCATTCTTTTTTCACGGACTGTGGCTGTAGTAGCCATTCTCACAGGTGTACTCATAACTGCTGGAGCTGTAGCGTGGAAGCAGTCAGACCCTCCTGTCGAGCTACGTGAAGCACCTATAGCTGATGTGCAAGAAGCAGCAGACGATGATCCTTATTTGGAGTCTACTCTTGTAAAGGCCTCCTGGGCGAAGGAAATCGATAAGAAGGATGCTACTCTTGGTCGCAGTATGAGGGTGCTTTGGCAGCTTTTGCACGATCGAAAAGAAGATCTCGATGCAATTGCAGACGATCTGTCAGCATGTCTCAGCGACAATGCACTGGTACGGCAAGATTTTTGCAGCAAAGAGGCCGATGTGCTGCTCTCCCGCTATAGCTCACTCGATGGGCGCTATGCATTTGAAATATCTAATCAGATTTCGATCTTAAAAGCGATGGTTGATAAGGCCGAAGGTAGCGGTCTCGATCAGGCCTATAGAGAGATGCTGAATGAGCTGGGTTGCCAGACCTATATGCGCTACCAATATGACATCGTGGGCGAGCTTGTTGATGATGAGATGGAATGGCGTGAAGAGATAGCTGATATCCAAGAGGCAGTATCGATACTCGATCTTCATCATAGCGTTGTGCGCTTAAGAAAAATTGTAGATAAGATGAAAAAAAATGGCTTTACAGCTGCCTTTTTTGATCTCGATGCCTTTCGCAAGCAGCTCTCTACAGAGGTGGAGCAGAGTCTAGACCAGCTGCTTTCCAAGCGAGATGGTTCCATTCCAGACTCGTCTGAGAATAGAGCCCTTTTAGAGTCTCTTCTTGATGAGAGCGGCATCAGCAGCGACAACAGAGAGCATTTTTTGCGGCAATTTGATCTGGTAGCGGGTCTTCCCAAAAACCATATAGTTCCCTTTTTTCAACACTCGGATCCGTTGCATTAATAGTGAGAAGTTGCTAGTCTTAATGCCAATTAAGTAAGGAGTCTCATGGGCATTGCTATTCCCACAGGTGTTTTTGATATCTTACCGAACGACCAGAAAGAGACATGGAGAGAGTCGCACCTTTGGAGTTATGTAGAAGAGATTATGAGAGCGCATGCTGGCGCATATGGCTGCCATGAAATACGCACGCCTATTTTTGAGCGCACAGAGCTTTTCCAGCGCAGTGTGGGCGATGCTACAGACATCGTCTCAAAAGAGATGTATACCTTCCAGGATAGAGGGCAGCGGTCGATGTCGCTCAGGCCTGAAGGAACAGCCTCCGTCATGCGCGCCTACATCGAAAAAAACCTTCATACCGCTCCTTCCTGCCAGCGCCTCTTTTATATAGGACCGATGTTCCGCTATGAGCGGCCTCAGGCGGGACGATATCGTCAGTTCCACCACTTTGGCGTAGAGGTTATTGGCAATCCCAATCCGGAGCTCGATGCAGAGCTCATGGAGATGACCTATTCTCTTTGTGAGCGGTTAGGGCTGCAAAACCTCAAACTCTGTATCAATTCATTGGGCGAAAGGTGCGCCAGACAGCGGTTTCGAAAGGCATTAATCGACTTTCTCACGCCCCATTTTGCTGATCTCTCTGCAGATAGCCAGGCACGCTTTAGCGCAAACCCTCTTCGCATTTTAGACTCAAAAGATCCCAAAGACTGTGAAATTGTGCAGAAGGCGCCCTCTATTTTAGAGTTCTTGAGTCCAGAATCAAAGGCCCAGTTTGAAAAGATCCAGCAGATTTTGACCCACCTCCAGATTCCCTATGAGGTCAATAGCCGATTGGTGAGGGGACTCGATTACTACAACAATGCTGTCTTTGAGGTTACCTCGGGCCGTCTTGGAGCGCAAAATTCAGTAGCAGGCGGTGGTCGCTACGATGGCCTTCTGAAAAGCCTTGGTGGTCCAGATCTGCCCTCAAGCGGGTATGCAATTGGAATAGAGCGGCTGATTCAGGTCCTTCTTCAGCAGAGCCATTTTGTTCCCACTATGAAACGCCCCCTTCTCTATCTCATTGCCCTTGGTGATAGCGCGATGCTCCATGCCTTCAGTTTGACAAGAACGCTTAGAAAAGAGGGAATTTGCTGTCATCTCGATCTGAGCGGTAAAAAGCTCAAATCGGCCATGCAGCATGCAGATAATCTTAAGGCGCAGTTCGTCATTGTTCTTGGCGAAGATGAGCTTAAAGAGGGGAAGATTCAACTCAAAGAGATGGCTACTGGAAAGAAAATCGAACTCTCTTTAGAATCAGTACCATTCTTCCTTAAGGAATTGCCTAAAGGCTACCAAATATCCTGATAAGAGATTTTTTAATATGGTACATTATCAACGTTCACATTTTTGTGGCGACCTTCGTCAGTCTGATGTAGGACACTCTGTAACTTTAACAGGATGGGTCCATCGGCTGCGAGATTTTGGCGGGATTATCTTTCTCGATTTGCGAGATCGCTATGGAATCACACAAATTGTTCTCGATCTCAACAAAAATCCTGATATCTACACGCTGGGTCAAGGATTAAAGGCCGAGTATGTGATTGCCATTCGCGGAGAGGTGAGCAAGCGGCAAGATCCCAACCCGAAGATTCCGACAGGGGAGATAGAAATTTTTGCAACTGAGCTGCATGTTCTTTCAAAGTCCGACGTCCCTCCCTTCACTATTGCAGATAGTACTATTGAGGTGAATGAAGAGCTGAGGCTTACCTATCGCTACCTCGATATGCGTAAAGGAAAAATTTTACATAATCTTGTCCTCAGACATAAGGCGATGCTTGCGACGAGAAAGTTTCTCGACAGCCAAAATTTCACTGAGGTGGTGACTCCTATTTTGGGTAAGTCAACGCCAGAAGGCGCTCGTGACTATCTTGTGCCTTCGAGAGTATCTCCCGGGATGTTCTATGCACTTCCCCAGTCGCCGCAGATGTATAAACAGCTTCTGATGATAGGTGGGCTCGATCGCTATTTCCAGATCGCTCTCTGTTTCAGAGACGAAGATTTGCGAGCAGATCGTCAGCCTGAGTTTGCCCAGATCGATATGGAGATGAGCTTTGCAACTCAAGAAGAGCTTTTTTCGATTGTAGAAGAGCTCATGCAGGCAATCTTCCAAGCGTGTGGAGATATCCCACTCGATGCGCCATTTCTCCGTATGACCTATAATGACTGTATGGAACGCTATGGATGTGATAAGCCCGACCTTCGCTTTGGTATGGAGCTGCAGCGGCTCGACAGGCTGGTAAAAGAGTCGGCATTCCCTCCATTTGTCCAAGCGCTTTCACATGAGGGATGCATCAAAGGCTTTTGCATACAAGGCGGGGCCGATATCTCTCGCAAAAAAATAGATGAGTATACGCAGTTTGCTGTTCAGTTTGGACTGCAGGGGCTTTACTGGATCAAGCGGCAAGAGGGTGCCTATTCCTCAAGCATTGCCAAGTTTTTATCAGATGAGCAGAAAGATGAACTGGGAGTAGCGCTTGGCCTGCAGGAGGGCGATGCAGCCTTTATTGTCTGTGGAAGCACCAAAAAGGTCAATCAGACGCTCGATCACTTGCGCCGTCGAATAGCTGCTGATCGCAACATCATCGATAAGACACAGTATAAGTTTCTTTGGGTGACAGACTTTCCTCTTTTTGCATGGAATGGGGAAGAAGAAAGGCTCGAAAGTGAGCATCACCCATTTACATCGCCCCATCTAGACGACATGCACCTGCTGGAGACCGATCCCTTAAAAGTGCGCTCGTCCAGCTATGACCTCGTTTTAAATGGATATGAGATTGCTTCTGGTTCGCAAAGAATCCATGATAGCGATCTGCAGGATGCTATTTTCCGCGTGTTAGGCCTCGATGAGAAGATGCGACTAGAGCGCTTTGGCTTCTTTATCGAAGCGCTGAAATATGGTACGCCCCCGCACATTGGGCTTGCCCTTGGCTTTGATCGCATCGTGATGGTTCTCACTGATGCTGAAGGGATTCGCGATGTCATCGCCTTCCCTAAGACAAATAGGGCGAGTGACCTCATGACCGGAGCGCCTGCAGAGGTCGCACAAGTACAATTACAAGAGCTCAAAATTGCAACGACGTGAAGGAGAAAAATATGTTTGCAAAACTGTCTATTAAATATCTGCTGCTTGCCGGGACTTGGGTCTGTCTTGCTAGCGTACCTGCTTTTGCAGGTAGTACTACGACGCCACCACCTGCTACCCCAGCGGCGGCTGAGCCACCAAAGAAAAAAATTCCTACGAAGGAAGAACTTCTTGCTCCCGAATATGTAAAGAAACTTTCTCAAACATATGGCCATTTCATACGCAAAAACCTAGACAACCCAGTTGTGAAGCTGAACGTCACAGATGTGATGAAGGGCATGCAAGATGCAACTGATGGAAAACCGGCGCCTCTTAAAGATGGTGAGTGCGAAGAGGCCTTTCGCTTGCTCCAGCAGTATGCGCAGGAAGAGATGCTAAAGACCAATCTCGAAGAGTCGGAAACCTTCT
>JAFEGS010000240.1 GCA_018239705.1 Verrucomicrobiota bacterium
AGTAAAGAAAATATTGCCGATCAGATGCAGCTCGTAAAGCTATTGAAGGAGCGCTTTTCTCTAGAAACAAATCAGGCTGCCGTTTCACGAGATCTTCGAAAGCTTGGCGTGACGAAAAAGGAGGTCAACGGTGTGTATATTTATGCACTTCCAGTGATTGATATCAGAGCAGAAATTTTGCGGCTCGCCATTATCGACATTGAACACAACGAAACCATGATCGTCATCACCACACTAGCTGGGCTTGCCGACTTTGTCGGCGACTCTATCGACCAGCACCAAGATATAGATATTCTGGGCTGTCTTTCAGGAGAAAACGTGGTCTTTGTCACGCCGCGATCGATCAAGCAGCTGCAGGCAACATATCAAACCATTTGTGAAAAATTACATTTTAAAAAATAGGAAATACTATGAAATCAAAATGGGCCTTTATTATAAGCGTAGGCCTTATTGGAATTGGCAGCAGCATGCTCTTCTTTCCAAGCCATAAATATAAAAGTGATAAGACACTCCTCGTTGGTACTAACGCGGAATTTGCCCCCTTCGCTTTTGTCGAAGACAAAAAAATAATTGGTTTTGATATCGATGTGGCAAATGAGATTTGCAAGCGCCTTGGTAAAGAGATGCAGCTCAAGGATATGCCTTTCGATGCACTTATCTCTGAGCTAGCTCTTGGACATGTTGACTTCGTTGCAGCCGGGATGAGCCATACTGAAGAGCGAGCCAAGAGGGTCTTGTTTACAACATCCTACCTCAGCGGTAACCCCTTGGTCATTCTTACGCTGGGTAAACCGGCTAGCTTAGAAGATCTCCTCGGTAAAACCGTTGTGGTCAATGAAGGGTACGTTGCAGACCTATTCATGACACCAAAGCCGGGATATAACCTCGTCCGCTTGGGAGTTGTCACGGATGGCTTTTTGGCAGTAAAAAGCGGCCGAGCCGATGCCTTTATTACCGCTAAGAGCACGGTAGGCGAATTTTTACAAAGCCACAAGGAGATGCCCTTTCAGATAGAGAGCATTCCCAATACTTCGGAATCGTGCTGCATAGCCGTCTCGAAACAGCGAGCAGTGCTTCTTCCTGAGATCCAGGCGGTATTAGATGACATGGCCTCAGACGGTACACTTCATGAACTTACAGCCAAGTGGAACCTCTTATGATTGACTTTTCTCTTATTGTCGAGTCTCTTCCGGCGCTTCTCAAAGGCGCCTGGTCGAGCATACAGATAACCATTATTGCTGCTGCGATTGGTCTCAGTCTTGGTATCGTGCTGGGCTTTGCAGAAAAGGCCTCTTCAGTATGTGTGCGAGCATGTGTCTATAGCTATGTAACGCTCTTTCGAGGAACGCCGATGCTGATGCAGATTCTCTTTGTCTACTACGTCCTGCCGCAATTTGGCATTATGATAGACCCCTTTTGGGCGGCAAGTATCGCTATTGGTCTTAACAGTAGTGCCTACATCAGCCAGATTATCCTTACAGGCATTAACGCTGTGCCTCAAGGGCAAATTGAGGCGGCACAGGTGCTTGGGCTCAGCTCTTTTCACACCATGCAGTACATTATATTTCCCCAAAGTATCCGCACGAGCCTGCCGGCTCTAGGCAATGAACTGGTCACGCTTGTCAAAGATTCAAGCCTTGCCTCGATTATTGGCGTGGTGGAGCTTTCGAAAGAGGCCTCTCTCATTCGTAGCCGCACCTATGATGCCTTTTCGATCCTGCTTGCAACGTCTCTTATATACCTTGCGTTAACACTAGCGATATCATTTTTCATAAAGAGGGAATACGCATGTTCAAGCTTAAAGACGTAAGTAAAACAATTGCCGGAAAGCCCATCTTGAATGGCGTAAGCTTTGAAGCAAAGAGGGGAGAAATTACAGCCCTTCTTGGCCCTTCAGGCGCCGGGAAATCGACGCTCTTACGAGTATGCAGCAACTTAGAAAAGTATGATACAGGGTCGTTTTGCCTCGATGACGAGCCGCTCGATCTTGGCTCAGTCAACAAAAATCAGACCGTTGGCATGGTGTTTCAGCAGTTTCATCTTTTTGACCATCTCAGCGTTGAAGAGAATGTGATGCTGGCACCTCTATTATGTAAGCGCAAGACCAAGCCGCAGGCCTTGGATGAGACGACAAGGCTCTTACATCGTTATGGGCTGGAGGGCAAAGCAAAAGCGCGTGTGAGCGAGCTCTCCGGTGGCCAAAAGCAGCGAGTGGCTATTGTCAGAACACTTGTCCAGAACCCTCAGATCGTCTGTTTAGACGAGCCCACCTCTGCGCTGGACCCAAAATTGACGAGCCAGGTGGCCTCATTTATCCGCGAAATAGCGGCTGAAAATCGCATAGTACTTCTCACGACTCATGACATGGGCCTTTTAGCAGAGTTACAGGCCAATCTTCTTTTGATGAAGCAGGGGGCTATTGTGGAAAGGACGACGAGTGAGGAGTATGCTGCACATCGCGAGCAGTTCCCAATGCTGTATGATTTCTTTGAATAGGATTCGACGCTAGGTGCTTATATTCTGTAATTGAACCAGTAGAGCTTCCATCTCATCTGTGAGTGCTGTGCCTTTTTGTGCCTGTTCAGCTGGTTTCTCTCGCATCCAGGGGGCAGTAGGGGTGCTGACTGTACGGCTCCTTGAGAGGGGAGCCCTACTCTTGTTCACATTTTTCTCTGTTTTGGATGATTGATATAGCGACTTTCGCAGGTGAGTAACTTCGGTTTGAAGCCTGTTTATCACACTGGCCTGCTGTGTTATATAGTGCCGAGTAGCTAACTGCTGCCGCTCTTCCGATGAAAAGAGGGAATTGCTATTGAGATTTTCCAGCGCTTGTAC
>JAFEGS010000241.1 GCA_018239705.1 Verrucomicrobiota bacterium
ATTAGCAATTTGTAAACACCCTCTTATGCAACAAGTCAAAGTCTTAAAAAATGCTGTTGTTATTTTTTAAGTATGAGTGTATCATATGAATTTATTTATAGTCAATAAAGTAAAAATTTAGGCAAATAAAATGAATGTTACGAACGTAAAGAATGCATATATCGGGACTGGAAATCAACCTCTGATGACTTTTCGAGAGATCGATGCGAATATAAAATTGAAAAAAGCAGATAATGATCGTGACAGGTTTGTTTCTACAAATAAAAATACCATTAAAGTGCTGAATGAGAATATCCTTGCATGGGAAAAATATTTGCTTGATCCTACAAAGGATCAAACGAATAAAATTTTCAAAGACAAGGCAGCTAGGCTTGCTACTGCGAAAAATATGCTTGAGGGGCTCGTAAAGGAAAAAGACCGTCTGTTTAAAGAATCGTACGCGGCTCGTGAACACTATGAATATTTGATAGCAAACAGAGATCTCCAGACAGAAGTATGCATTGGCAATAAAAAATTTGTTACACCCTTGCCATTAAACATAGGCTCTCCTGCACTTGAGTTTAACACCTGGACAACCCAAAGAGTCAAAGAGAAAGCTGACAAATTGTTCACCAATTCTCATACTGAAAATTTTTATACGAATTTCGCTCAGTCAAAGTTATCATTTGAAGAGTATTGTAATAAAAATGAAAAAGCAGTCAGAGAGTTCGCTATAAGAGAAGAGGAGATAAGCGCTCTAAAGAAAATCATTCAAGATCGGCACCTTCCTTTTGAGAACTTCACAGCAAAAGTAGTCCTTGAAGGTGATAGAAATATAGACCCCAGAAAATCTCAGCAAGACACAACGGGCATCGGCTCAGATTTTAAAACTGTATCTAGCCGCTCTTCATTGTCAAAAATAGTGATTAAACCTGCTGAAGAAATTATTAAGGAGCATCTCAACCTCAAATTGCAAATTGCATATGCCACATTACTTGTTTTTGAAAGGAATAAAAAAGATTTATTTGAAAATGGATTCACTGTTTGTAAATACCACAAAGCCATAAAAACGAACAAATACAATCCTGATGCTTCAGACCTTGGATATGAAAACGCCCATATCTCAATTATTCCTCAGGTGTACTTGCAGAAGGAGGATTCTAATGAGATCTACAAGCTGTCTGATATAAAAATTTCAATTGACATAGAAAAGTATAGTGGCGAGCTAAAACATATCGAGACAAGTCTAGATAAACTTCTGAACTGTGCAAATTATGCCCCTAAGATTATCAATGAGATAGATATGCATATTGAAGAACGTCTTAGAGGCATGATGGATGACTCTTGCAACAAAATTATAAATCATCATTCGACAGTGGATAAGGAATACGACCACATTTCTATAGAAATGAAGAATATTACCTCAGAATTAGTGGACTATGCCAATTCAAATAAAGATATATATCATATCGAACAAAATGGAAGAAAAAGAGGCCACAAGATCAGGTATCACTATTTTTCAAATATCTTTGATAGAGAAATTGAACGCCAGAAAATTGTACCCTGTGCCAATGGCAATCTTGGCACAAAAATGATTACATTTGGAGAGGCCATCAGAGAAGTGAACAATCGGAAAGTTGTTACAAACGCAAATGACTTTCTTTTTGAAAAACTTATTCCAGCCGGAGATGACTTCACGCATCAAATTCAATATACAATGTTCAAACTTGAAAATATTATATCGGCTGAAACAAAACGGAATGCAGGCAAATCTACATCTATTTCATATAACAAAAATGAAAACATGATGTTTTACATCAAACAAGTTATTCTTCAAATTGATGAATATTTTATGGAAATTACGCGCAACAAGCCGATGAGTGTTCATCAGTATGTGCCGGAAATTACACGCATGTTCTGCGGTATGATTACTAAGGTAGACGAGAATGGGAATCACACAATTGAATACAATAAATATCTATTCGTGATGAATTATCTGATGGATCAATTTTTCAACAAATTCCAATATCAAGGACAACTCGCAACACAAGAATTTTTTTGAGCATAACGCATTGTGCTATACATAATTAAATTGAAGAACAGGAAGAACGAATAGTTTTTTCAAATTTCATAGCAGCCCCCAAAATGGAAAAGGCGCATCATATAAAACCTATAGCTTTTCACTCAATACTTCACTACCTTAGATTTTCCAATCACTTTCCCCTCGCAATTGAGCGCCTCTACTCTAAAGTAGGGGCCTTTAGCTTCAGTCTCTATAATAGTTTCAAAGCCCGTTTTTGGGACACACTTTATCCTTTTAAGTTTCTTTGGCGAGCGGCCAGCAAGCACTCTCCATTCTTTTGCCTCGGTAGAGCCATTCCAGGAAGCAAAAACATGCGTATGGCAATGATGCGATCTCACAGCAATGCTTGGAGGGTAATGAGGCTTTCCAACCCAACAGTGGCGATAGGCCCTGTAGCTGTAGGTGTCCTGCGGTATTTGCGCATCGTAGAGCATATTATGAGAGGGATTGCCCTCGCTATTGCCCATACCTCGAAATTCTGAGTAGTAGGGCGACTGGCCCCAGCCTATAAACGTGTTGCCATTTTCAAGGCTCTGGAGGTTGCCTTGCGAGGCAACAGAGATATTTGGGTCGTGATAGTAGGTGCGAAGGGGCGAGGCTGTCATATTTTCAAGATCTAGCTGTAGCACAAGGCCGTGGGAGGGCGGCTCAGGCGTAGAGGAACCATCTGAGTTGTCGTCAAAGAGACTTACAACATTATGTGACAAAAAGCGGGCGTCATGCTGCCAGGA
>JAFEGS010000242.1 GCA_018239705.1 Verrucomicrobiota bacterium
TCCTCTGTTTAGGAGTAGTGCCCCAGCTCGTGGAAAGATTTTCTTTGTCGTCTATCATACGATCCCTCCTTAGCTCTCATTTCATTATACAATAAAAATAATTATTTTATAGTGCTAATTGACTTTGTACAATTCAAATGATAGAGAAATTTTTAAATGTTGTTAGGGCGGGATAGGTACTCTCCATTTTTTCCATTTGCCGTACAAAATAGGGATGGGATAGGGGCGACTGCTTCTTCTCTAAGAAAGGCTTTAAAATTGAAGTATACATCTCATTGTTTGAAACAAATTTTCGTTTCTTTACGGAAGTCAAAGTAAGGTATTTTTCAAGAGAGCGTAGCTGCTCGAAGAGCAGGAAGTTGTGAAAGAGGTACATAGCCTCTTCAACAAAAATCTTCGCACGAAGAACAGTAAAGTTGCCTCTTTGAAGTAGGCCAACTTTCTGCAATGTGTAGAGCACAATAACCATCTGAGAGGCCGCTTCGGGGCTTTCCCAGCTGCAGTTGCCAATAGCCTGAAATGCCATATCCAGCAATTTTTCAAGCTCCGTTTCATACGTCGATTGAGAAAATTGCAGAAGCGCTGGAAGTTTCTGTTTATTGAAGAAAAAATCGCTGTAGGCTTCAGTAGACTGAAACTCAAGCATTAGCATGGCCAATATATTTTCCGATAATTTATTAGGATTAAATCGATAAATTTCAATCGGTTTTCTAGAGGCACTCCCCTTGTTACAAACAACAAATAGATCATTTAAAATTACTGCATTACCTACATGTCTTGGTAGTCGAATATTTATAATAACAGGTTTTTTATCTTTGAATGCCTTAAATGCAGGTGCTGGATCAACTTTATTTTGACTCGCTGCGCTGTAGAACGTCTCGCTAAGAAGCGCAAGGCACTTACGATCGAACACCTGGTCGTCCTTGAAGAGTTCCGAAAAACGTTCACAATTTTTGGCCATTTTATATTGGAAATCGTTGGAAAACCCTCCTGACTCGGGAACAAATTCAATGTGGCGATCTCCATCTTTAAAGAATATTTTATGTTGTATCTCTTTATCAAGATCCCATTCTATTTTCCAGCTATGGTAGAACACTCTTCTCGCTCTCTCTTCTTTATAGTACGCTTTGAGAAGCTCAGGATCTGTGCTTTTGTTTACAATCTCGTCAAAGTTATGAGGCTCTAGGGTACGACGACTTCTTCTTCTAAACAGGGTTACGGCTGTTTTATGAAAACTATCTTTAGCCTCGGCTCCTTTCTCTCTCTCTATTTCTAGGCCTTTTAAATATGAAATTGTATTTTTCTCTTTTCCATACATTGCCTGTGCCAGCGCAGAGCCGTAAATAGGGGTGCAGAGCGCGTGATTGGCCCCAAAAGTAATCAATTTCTTGGCAATATCGAGATGCCCAAAAAATGCAGCTAGCTGGAGGGCTGTTCTTCCCCTCTTATCTACACTGTTAATCACCTCCACCATATCAGCTCTCATGAGCTCCTCCCTTGCCGTAATAGCGGCGAGATGGAGAGGAGTAAAGCCCTCTTTTTCCCAGTCAGTAAGCACTATGTCCATCGCTCTGATCTTCTTTAGATAGCAAAGAAGATGCGATGGTAGAATATTTGGTGAATAATCGATAACAGAGTTAATGATTGCCCGAGAGAAGGTACCAACGCTGTCGATAGAGATATGTACGATCTGTCTATTTTTGGTAAGCTGCTCTCGTACTACATCCCAGAATTGTACTGGCGATAATTGAAATACTGACTTATGAAAGACCATAACTGATCTACAATATTCAATAACTTCATCAAATGTAGTGATTTTTATCTCAGAAAACTGTCTTATGAGATTATACTCATCGCTACCATATATTTGTGGAATCGAAATGCTCATAGGGCAAAAAACTATAGCAGAAAGGCTCATTCAGTTAAAGATGTAACAGGCGAAAAACTTTCCAATTAGAAGCACCGGCTTGCCGGTGCTTTAAGTGCCTACAACTTCTGCTCTGAAAGTGCCTTGAGGCAGGCACTTCCGGCCAAAACCTCTATCTCATGCTTTCTGCTGTTTGGAAGAAACTGATCGGACTTGCGCTGGGCAAGAACAATAGCGCAGGCGCTAGCGCGTATTGCAGATGCGTCTACACGTGCACAACAGTTAAGTCTCGCTAAATGATAGAGATGGAAGGTCTCCATCTGCAGGGTGCTCGTATCGGGGCACTCCTGCATTACTTCGTCGATCAGCGTTTCATTGTGATCAAGAAACTCAGGATCGATACGTCCTTGGCTGCCGTAAAAACTATCTGCAGTAGCATCAAGGCCTTCAACAACGGGGAAATTGCCGGAAGAGCCCTTCTTAAGAGTATCTACAAGCAATGCATGCAATGAGGAATCTGCATCCAAAGGTTTGGATTTCCTAAAATGTTCGCCCCCATTCTCAGTATGGTAGCTGTCGTAGTTGGTCTGTATCGCAAATGACCTGTTTGCCACTACAACAGTGCCAATGGCCACTTTTTCATTCGGTGTACCGCAAGAGCCTAGTCGAACAATAGCTAAAGGACCCTTTGTAATGGCTCGAATTTCACGTACTGCAAAGTCCATCATTGGCATTCCCATACCTATGGACATGATGCTTACAGGCACTCCATCTTTCGTTCCTGTATAGGTTGTAAAACCTCGATTAGATGCATATTCAAAACAGTCTGGATTATCCAGGCAACCACGTACCAATTTTGCACGCTCAGGATCACCAACGAGCAGGATTCGATTGGCGATTTCACCAGGCTT
>JAFEGS010000243.1 GCA_018239705.1 Verrucomicrobiota bacterium
TGGAGGTTGCAGGAGAGGGCTGCATGCGCCGTCTGACCTTTTTGAATATCGAGCTCGAAGGTGAGGTCTGCGATTTTGATCTCGGGGGCGCTCTCTTTTTTAATGGTCGCGTCTTCTATATTGACTTTCCCGAGTGAGTAGGGGGAGAGGAGAAGGGGGAAGAGTGAGTGGCTATACAGTACATTTCTACAGCTGGCGTAGAGCTCTCGATGTGCATCGGCATAGGTGACGCCTTCAATGCGTAGGCCGTCAAACCAGCTTGCCTGAAGGTCTAGGATGTCCACTGTGCCTGGAATGGAGCGGTTGACTCTTGAGAGTATGAATTGATTGACGCTTTTGCATGAGATTAAGGTGGGGAGAGACGCTACGGTTATGAGTAAAAGTGCAAGGAAAATAGCAACAACCCAGCCGGCCACACGCAGAAATTTCTTCATTCTCATTCCTCCTCGCTTAAGTGCTTAAGTATACAAGATCTTTAAATTAACGACAAACTCTCGTACGCCCAAAATTGAAAAATAATGCATTTAAGTATATAATAAAAATTATAAAGAGAGAGAGGGGTGTCATTATGTCTGAAGTATCAATGCATACCAATCAAGAGGTTCAGGCCCCTATTGAAAGTCATACTTTTAAAGGAACAGAACTAGAAGAGAGAACGCTAGCTGCAGCAAGAAATGCTCTAGAACAAATTAGCCTTACAGGTGACATTACCCATTCAGATATAAAAATAAAACTTTCCATAACAAACATTGGCGATTTAAGCAACATTAACAAGATTAATAGCTGCTCAAAAGAATTGCTAAATTTAAGAAGCGATCTAGAACAGCATGTTAGAGGCTATGAAGCTGCACTATCTGAAAAAATTAATGTCGATCACGATAAAAAACCAGACAACCAAAAACTTAGAGCTGCAAAAGAAAAACTTAATGAAAGCGAAAAATTGTTGAGATCTACATTAGAGCAAATGGTTAATAAAGACCATGAATTAAGCAATATCATGCTTAGCCTTGGTGATAGAAATTATAACAAGGTTGTCAACCGCAAAGAGATGGTATCGATTCAAAAAATAAGAGATCTACATAACCAAGCAATTTCCATTACTCTACATAATGACATAGCCACTTTTAGCAACGTTCTAAAAGAGTGTCTCACGGCAGAAAGAAACACTGATAAACAAACAGAAAAACTAAAAGTAAACCCAAATGATGAGACTGCAGCAAAAACAAAAGCGAATACTGAAAAAACTCTTAATAATAAGAAACAACAAGTCGAGGTTTTAAGAAATAAACTCGATACCTATATAGCTGCCTTGCCAACCTCTTCGTTCAAAGAAGCAGGAAATGATAAGGTACTAAAACGTTATCAAGAATCCTGTAGGCTTTACGACACTGATAAAAGCAAACTTGATTCTTCAGAGAAAAAGCAAGATTATTCAAATAAAAGAGATAAATATATAGATGATGCCAATAGGGTTCAAGTGGCTGAAACGAGAACACATAGTGAATGGGATGGTGCGTTTGCCGGTTTATACGTTAAGCATTTCGGGGAAGTAGATCCTCTCTGCGAGACCGACAATACTCTAGATGCTCATGTTTTTGTAGAGCATCACCAAGTACTAGCAGTAGTTGAAAATAAAGATGCAGCAAGCATCAATCAATTGGGAAATGTTGTAGCAGATATCGCAAAGAGCTTACAAAACAATATGCCGATGTTTAAAGAATCAGCAAAAATAGCAAAAGAAGTTCGAAAAGATATTGATAATTTAGATGGAGCTAAAATTGCTGAAGTTGTAAATAAACTTCCAGATAAACCTGAAGAAAAAATAGCATCCTTAAGAACGGAAATCGCTGGATTTCGTAATAGTTTATCAAACATTCAGCTTTCTGAATCTTCTCCATTGGCTCAGCGTAGCAGAGATTTGATCGAGCTGCGATTAAATTCTGCCTCAGAAACTTTAGACATGATAGAGCAGTCTTTAAGTTATCACTCGCTCGCTGAAACGATAGAAAATAAAACATCTGAAAATGTAACTAAACTTAATCAGATTGATACAGATTCAACAAATACCATAGTTCGCATAAATTCTGAATTCGGAAACACTTTAGATGTAGCGGGAAATGGATTAGATATTAATAATTATGATGATACTAAGATAGCGGAGATGGTCGAGAAAATGTCTAACGGCACCACAGAAGAAACAATAGTACTTTTAAAAGACGCGGTTAATAATAACAAACAACGTTTAGCTGGATTACAATTTGACGAAAATTCTCCAGTAGCACAGAGTATTACCAGGCAGATAATGACAAAATTAGATCGTGCTACAGCGAAATTGGATTTTCTGGAGCAATGCATGAAAAAGCAACCAGAAGTTATTCAATTAAAAGTACATTATGCAGAAATAAGAAATATTGATCGTCAATTACGAAACTTGGTAGAATTAGCAAAACAAGGCAAAAATATTGATGAAAATGTAGCTTCCTTTAAAACCAAAATTGATCGTATCAGAAAAGAGGTATCGGAAGTGCAATATGATAAAAACTCTTCACTAGCACAAAACGTTAAGAGCGACATCGATAGAGCCTTCAAGAGTGCTGAAGAACAGTTACAATTGCTAGAGCAAGCTATAAAAGCACATCCTCCCACAGACCCAACACAGACAGAGTCCCTATCCTCAGAAAAGCGTGATTCTGTACCGGAAGGGGATGTACAAGAGGCGGTTAGTTCTGCTGAACCTGAGGCAAAAGCTGAACAAGCGGTAGCACCG
>JAFEGS010000244.1 GCA_018239705.1 Verrucomicrobiota bacterium
GTCGCTGCCGGAAGCGAGTCAGGACGCTGAAGTAAAAGCAAAATTCAGAAAAATGATTGTACTTATTCACCCAGACAGAAAGCCAAACGATCCTTACGCCGCAGAAGCCACGCGTAAACTACGGATGGCCATGGAGATAGTGGAGCGCTAAACGTACATCAAAAATTGGTACCTCAACCCTCTTTTCCGGTGTAGATTTTTCTTGACATGTCAAGAAAAATCTACGATAGAGTCAGATTCACCGGGAGGCGTATGGATCACTCGAGCATGGAAGCAATGATGCGTGGCGCATTTGCTCCCAAAAAAAAGAGATCGGATAAGACCAAAGAAGCAAAAAACCGATTTGAAATCGCTCTTGAGAGGCAGATCGATAGCTATGTCGATGCAATGGAACTTGAGGACGATCCCAGCCACAAAGAGCTCTTGCCGCAAGCGTTAAGACGTGAAAAAATAAAGGCGGAGCTGAAGGCTGCAGCAAAGATGGAGGAGCTTTCACAGCTTCTCGAGTCGGCAGTAGAGCTTTTACTCTCGGAAGGGGCGAGCTATCTTTCTGAGGAAGCCTATGAGCGGCTTTGTTCAGATTTTTCCGATGCATTCAATCGCATTGCAAGTATCAGTCTAGATCGGCCAGAAGATCTCGATGTGCCGGCGCTCATCCAGATGAGCAGCCAAAGTCTCGACGCTATCGCCACCATTGCTACTGACAAGTACGCTAAAGAGCGTTATTTTGACTGTTTATCGCTCTTTTCTCTCTTATCGATAATAAACCCCACATACGCTGAATACTGGTTTCGGATGGCAATGGCAGCGCAGAAGTCCGGCAATCTCGATTTGGCTTTAAGAGGCTATGCAGCTGCTGCGCAGATCGATCCTACCCACATTGGCGCAAGGCTGTTTGCCGCAGAGTGCTATGCAGGGCGCACGCTCTTTGCTGAAGCACAGGCGGAGTATGAAGCTGCAAAGGAGATCGCACGCACCCATCAAGTGGATGCCATGTGGCTCGAGTTACTACCCCTGACTGAACATTTGATTAAGCCTTAGGAAAGTTGTATGAACGATTTTACTCCAGAAATTAGATCTCAGGGAGCAGCTCCTGCAGGTGGAGCTAGCTTGAAAGAAATAGCTTCGAAAGCGTTTGAATCGACCAGAAAGGCAATCAATAACCATATCCCCGGCAGCTACGCTCCAGGAGCTTCAAACGAAGAAAGAGCCCTGAGGTTCGCTTCAAATGTGGCTATTAGCGTAGTTTTTGGGGTACTCGGTGGTCTCACTTATGGTGCTGTCCCGGTAGCTATAGGGCTTCTTGGCCTGGGATACGTAGCCTTTAAGGCGTATGAGCATGCCAAGGCCGCAAAAGGTGACTCACAAGTAATGAAGGCGATGAATGGAATCAATGACTCTACAAACTTAAAAGAACTTAGAAGCTTAAGAGATAATAGCCCAAAAAATGATCAAGGAATAATAGATAACGAACAAACTCTGAAAGAAATATCACAACTTTGCGAAAAATTATATAACGAAATAGAATCTTCTGTAAATAAAATAGATCTATCGAAAGCTTCTTCCGGCGAATTAGAAAAATTGCATTCTTTGTTGGATGGAATTCACGAGGAAATATTTGCAATGGAGGGAGAGGCATTGAAGGGACAAATGCCAAGGGGAGCTGAACGAGAGAAAGTTCATGTGTTGATGTCAAACTTAGAAGCACTTCGCATAAAAGTTGGAAAAGAAGAAATTATTAATAATCTGGGGGGTCTTTCAGGGTTACTTACTTCAAATGAAGGTAAGCTGCTTATGGAAATATTTAATCAATGTAAAACAGGTGACGTTTTTATAGCATCAGATGGCGAGGTATTGACAAAAAGTCATGTAGAAGGTTCTGCAGAACAAATAAAAAATTTTGCATCAAAACTAAGAGAACCGGGAACGATAGAGACCTCACGAATAAGTAGGGCACTTAAAGATATGTTTAAAGCGTATGCTGAAAATATATGCAAGAATGTAGATCAAAGCCCAGACAAAGTGGATTTCAAGAACTTTAAAGAAGCAGTCAAGGCTAGGGACAAGAACAACCCACCTGTCATCCCAGAATACGCATCTGAAAGTCAAAAAATGGCATTCAAATGTTACTTAAGCATTGCAGATAATTTATCTTCGAAGGAATATCCGGATTGGAAACAGGTCGAAAGAGATTTATCAGCGTTAAGGAGCCTTTAACCAGAATGTCGATAGCCAACGCAACCGACACCGGTAACTGCATACGACGATAGCCCTCCTAAAATACAGCCAACGGTGGCATTGATCAGTGATGAGCTTATTCCTCCTGCAGCAAGGCCACAAAGAGTTCCTCCTACTACAAACCTATTCTACAAGACCATATCAACATGGTTATCCTCTCCGGCTATAACGATGCCGTGGTTGAGGCCTACGTGAAGAATAACACCAATCTTGGGGCCGATTCTCGCCACTTTGTAGGCCACTGTAAGATGGCACCTTTGTGTGAGGGAGGTGTTGTGGATGGATGTCTTCGTGTGCATGGCACAGAAAACTGCTTTGTGGTGGACAACTCGGTCTGCCCGGTAATCCCTGACATTAATACGACGGCCTCTGCGCAAATGATCGGGTTTCGCGGCAGCGACATCATAGAGCGTGTCTTGCGCAAGCGGAGGAATTAGGGGATTAGTAGCTCAAACGACAAACAACGACCAAAACGACAAACGACACAAAAGACGAAAAGGACGAAAACGACTTAAAC
>JAFEGS010000245.1 GCA_018239705.1 Verrucomicrobiota bacterium
GTAGCCCCATATGAAGCGAGCCGCAAGGCGAAGCGGAATGTGGGGTTAATGGGATGTTACATGATGGAGCTGCGGAAGCAGCGACAGGAACAACATATACATAATTTTTAATACCTCTCGTTACGACTGAAAAGAGGAAAAAGAGACAGAAATAGCGCCTACTTTTCTGCGCATTGGGTCTAATTCAGCATGCATAATGCCATCGGGGCCTGCTATAATGACGTTCATGGCGCTGCTAGGCTGGGATAGATTTATGATTTTGTAGGCCTCATGTATTGTTTTTGCCTCTTCTAAGATTTTACGATAGAGAAGCTGGTTGGGTATCCCCTCTTGAGATTTGGAAGGCACTATTGAAGATGCTAGTGTAAGGCCATGCTCATTCATGCCTGTGTACCCACCTAAGAAGCCAGGAGCATGGATCATCGCTGTGGTATGAAACTGGGCAGATCCCTTCCTCACAAATAGGCGAGTAAGAGGTGCAAAATAGGCCATGGGCCAATCCAGATTTCTGGCAAGCATTGTCTTGTGGGTTCCCAATACCTCTTCATTAGTGCCAAAAAGTGATGCAGCCTTAAACACTTTAAGAGGCCTATTGGCGCTAAAATCGCAGCCAACAGCGACAGATAGCTTGCGAGCGTTCGTATCAGCAATGACAGTATGTATGGTGGCTTTATAGTGCACGCGCCTTAAGGTGCGTAAGAGATCTCTCGTTGAGAGTTTCGGTTTGTAGGAGCTCATGTCATCATATCGCTTAAAGGAGTTGTCAACATCGACTGCATGGTGACTTCGCCCAAGAGAGGGAAAGTAATTTGTTGCAAATTCTCTGGCTTCTAATCCGGTCGTTCGGTCTTTACTAACTGCGTAGATACTAGAGCTCGCAAGCTCAAGCATTGATATTACCGTATTGAGAAGTAAAATACTCTCATAGGGAATCTCAGATACTGCACTCAAAGCCTTCATCTCTTCGATAAAGCGCTCTGGAATATATTTTTCAAGCTTTTTTGCCTCTGCAAGGGGGTCTTTTCCCTGATTTGTAATAACGGCCTTATAAAAAGGGAGCACACTATCGATCATGAAGTGAAGTTCTGCGCTACACTCATCAATTAACGTTTTTGTTGTATCAATATGAATAAGCCTTAATGGTTTATGAAATAAAAGCCAGTCAAATAGGGCTACAACATGTCCAAGAATAGGGATTGATTCCAAAAGAGCAATCGACATATGTGCTCTTTTTTGCGCTTTTGAAAGTATGACTACCCCTGTATATTTTTGAATGCTTTTGGCCTGAAAATAAAAAAAGAGATGCCGAAAACAAAAACGAAAAGGTGCATCAAGAAAGAGGAAGTATCGAGAATACCAAGGAAGCTCATAGTCAATAAAGAACATAATCCTACTCCACTGCGCTAGCCTCTCTGTATACTACTTTTTTATTATATACAAGAAAGATAGATCAACTCTACGTGCTACTTCTCGCATATTTTTTTCCAAAGAAACAGAAGGCAAGCAGCCACGGGAGGGTAACAATGGCCCACGATGGCACAATATAGGCCGTCTGGCCCTTTGCAAGGACAAAGAGCACCTGCAGAAAGAGGAAAAAGCAAAAGAGGCTCCCTATAGAGAGCAGGTAGGTCATGAAGGGAGAAAAGGTGCGTGAAAAGTGGAGGCAGTAGGGAGCCACTGCAACAAAGGCAAGAAGGCATATCAGCGGGAAGGTGAGCTTAAAGTAAAAATTTCCCTTTATTTCCATGGCTCTATCTGACTGAGAATGGGTATAGAGCATCATTTGGGAGAAGAGTTGCGTGAGGCTCTGGTCTCGAGGGGGTGTGATGCTATTTTTGAGCGACTGCTCGTCAAAATGCATGTTGGAGAGAAGGAGCTCATCGTAGGAGGTCTTCTTTTGGAGGAACCCCTGCTTGTCTCTTGTGATGAGATCGACCATTTTTCCGGTAGGGTAGGGCTCGCAAACAAGGCTCTTCATGTGGTAGATCGTGTCGACCGAGGCAATCCAGAAGACATCCTGAAACTGTTTGAGCTGCGGGTTATAGGTGCGGTAGATCATCTTCGAGGAGTCCTTCAGGATAATCTCTCGTAGCGGCGTGCTCTGCTCGATGATTGAGCGATTGCCAAAATGGCTCTCCTGGATGAAAAGGGCTTGCGGAAGCGCTTTCGGCAGGATAAATTCAAAGTTGGCGTAGAGGATCATCGTAGCGGCACAGGAGAAGAGGAGCAGAGGCCTCAGAAGCGTTTGAAGGGGAATGCCACTTGCGAGAAGGGCTACCAGCTCATTTCTTGTCTTGAGCTTTAGCAAAATGCGTATGCTTGCAATGAGCACCGTGAAGGGCAGAAGGATGTCGAGTCTTCTAGAGAAGGTGCAGAGGTAGTAGAGAGCCCAGGTGGAAAAGGTGGTGGTGCCTGCTCGTAGATCTTTGATATGGGTCATCAAGTCTAACACAATATAGAGAAAATAAAAGCTGAAGAGCAGGAACAGGGCAGTAGATATAATTTCTTTATAAAAGTATTTCTTCCAGATTAACATGTCAGCCCTCGATGCCTCGTTGAAGTCGTTGCAGTCTGCGTATAGATGCCAGTACGATGATGATGTGCGGCACAAAATAGAGCACACTCGCAGTAGCCGCTTTTTCCGGTATGCCCTTTGCAGCTAAAAAGGTGATTAAGAAGAGCGAGGCTAAGAGGATAACGGGTATAAAGCGTTTTTTCGACTGCTGCCTTCCCACGGCGCATCCATATGCTA
>JAFEGS010000246.1 GCA_018239705.1 Verrucomicrobiota bacterium
TGCACCTATAAACCCTGGGACCTCCCCGCCGCCGCCTGCACCGGCAAAGTTTGTAAATGAGTTTGGAATCCCAACTCCTCCATCTCTTCCGCCGCCGGTGCCACCGTTATTGCCGCCGCCACCGCCTCCGGAGCCGGCGGATGTTCCTGTCGAGATCGCAATTCCCCCACGGCCACCTCCAAAACCGCCTCCACCGCCACCTGAGCCGCCAGTGGAGTTGCCGGCACCGCCAGCGCCGCCGATTGCCTGGTTGTCAGTAAGATTCATTGTAGAGATGGTCATGGTAGTATCTGCATGCACGTAGAGGGCGCCGCCACCGCCGGTACCGCCGCCACCGCCCGTATAGCCAGAGCCGCCACTACCACCTTGAGAGAGCCCATTTTGAATGGTGAAGCCAGATATATCGGCCGAACCATATGCTAAAGAGAAAATGGCGTGAGTGTCTCCTCCATCTATCGTGACACCCTCACCAAGAATGGTAAGAGAGGAGGTAGGCGATGTGAAAGTATGCCCAATCGCCGGGAGGGGAGTGGTTAGCGCAATTGTCTCTCCGGCAATGGGGGAGCAGTCGATAACGTCGCCATCATTTGCAGCTAGTATAGCATTACTTAGGGAGCCGTCTGCAAATGAGCCGTCGGTACTGGTAACAAAAATAGTATCGGAGACAAGCGGATTGAAGAGCTGGCTGCAGATCAATAGTGGAAGAGCTCTGTATAAGAATTTGTGGAACATAGTACCCCCGAAAGTAAGAAAAGCTTATGTGAATAAATAAAAAATCTTTACATTAATATTCAATGAAAAAATCGCATTGGGGTATATAGAAACATGAAACGTAAAGAGTTGTATGATGACTTCTATTGTATGGTTGAGAAATGATCTTCGCCTCCATGATAATCCTGCACTGGTTGAGGCGAGTAAAACAGGCCATCCTGTTCTCTTACTCTACATCCTGTCGACAGATCCATCTGATCCCTTTCCTTTAGGTACAGCAAGCAAGGTGTGGCTGCACTACTCGCTGATGGAGTTTTGCAAGAGCATTGAGCCACTTGGTCTCACCTGTACTATTCGACAAGGGGAACCGCTCACTGTTTTGAAGGAGGTTGTCAGAGAGAGTGGGGCTAAAGCGCTTTTTTGGAATCGCCCAAATGAGCCGCATCTTCAAAAGAGAGATCGGCAGATCAGTGATGCACTCGCCTCGCTTGATATAGAGGTCAAAACGTGTGCCGGAAACTCCCTTTTTGAGCCGGGACATGTAACGACAAAAGAGGGAAAGCCATTTCAGGTCTTTACCCCTTTTTGGAATTACTGCCTCAAGGCGCAAGATATGATTGCAAAGCCTCTGAGTATTCCTGCACAGATAACTCCCTTTAGAGGACATCTCTCATCTTTTTCCATTGAATTGGTAGATAGCTCTTTCACTCGTCCTATTGTAGGTGAGAGGGCGGCGTTGGGTTTTTTGGAGCGCTTTAGTCTCTCCTCTTATGAAAAGCGACGAGACATTCCTTCAGTTGACGGAACCTCAAAACTTTCAGCGTATCTTCATTTTGGTCAAATTTCTGCGAGGCAAGTATGGCATATGTGCCAACAAGTGCCTTTACATGCTCCTTTTTTGAGGCAGATTGGCTGGCGAGAATTTGCCATTCACCTACTCCATGCCTATCCTGAAAGTCCATGGAAGCCTCTTCGTCAGCAATTTGAACGCTTCGTGTGGAGAGATGCTCCTGAGGAGCTAGAAGCGTGGAAGAGAGGAATGACAGGGTATCCCATTGTCGATGCAGGAATGCGCCAGCTTTTGCACACTGGGTGGATGCATAATCGCTTGAGGATGATTGTTGGCTCATTTCTTGTAAAGCACCTCCTCATCTCATGGGTTGAGGGTGAGAAGTGGTTTTGGGAGCGTCTATTTGATGCAGATCTTGCCAATAATGTATTTGGATGGCAGTGGATTGGAGGCTGCGGCGCCGATGCTGCTCCCTATTTTCGTATCTTTAATCCTGTCTTGCAGGGAGAAAAATACGATGCTGAAGGAACTTTTGTAAAGCAGTGGGTGCCGGAGCTCGAACACGTACCGGCAAAGTACATTCATACACCGTGGAAAGCGCCTCAAGGTACGCTGCAAATGGACTACCCTTCGCCGATTGTCGGTCTTGAGGAGGGGCGAGCGCGTGCCTTACAGGCCTACAAGAAGGTGCTCAAGCACTTGGTAGCAGTAGCGACCTGCCTATGTATGGCCTCATGTACGAGAGTGCCGCAGGCAGATGATCGCCAGGTTGTCGAGATCGTTCAGGAGCGCATTGCAAAACGGGTGCACTGGAATCAGGGAGGAGCTGAAGATGCACAGGTCTGCTCAAGCATTGAACAGTTGCTTACAGCAGATCTCCAGCTCGATGCAGCAGTCCAGATAGCTCTTTTGAATAACCCTCAAATGCAGGCAAACTTTGAGGAGCTGGGTATTGCTCAAGCCGATCTTGTGCAAGCGGGGCTTTTTCAAAACCCCATATTTGCAGGCATCGTCAGATTTCCGGTTAAAAATGCCTCTTCTATAAATACCGATTTTTCCATTACACAAAGCTTCTTAGAGCTCTTTTTGATCCCTCTTCGCAAAAAAGTGGCAGTTACTGAGCTGGAACAGACACAGCTTCGCGTGGCCAATAGGGTGTTAGCTCTTGCCTTTGACGTGCGAGAGACATACTACAGACTGCAGGCGGAGCAAACAGCTTTCGGCCTTTTACAGCTATTG
>JAFEGS010000247.1 GCA_018239705.1 Verrucomicrobiota bacterium
AAAGAAACAAGAGCCACAGAAGCCCTTTGACGTTGGTAACGATCCTAAGCTTGACGACTGCCTGATCATCACTCTTTCACTATAAAGGAATACCTATATGGAACCCTGTTTTCCTCCATTTGCAGTAGACTGTGTAGGAACTCCGACAGTAACGAGCGACCTATATACAAAATGCATTGGGATTACCTTTGTCGATGGGACTACGGTCTATTTTGATCAAGACCATCTCTTAAAAATTCCCTACTTCCGGAAGATGTCGACTACGTCCTCCCCATTTTCAAAGGCCGATGTTGATCTCATACTCTCTCTTTTTTATGATTTTCGCCATCTGGCCGATGCAGTGAGTCGAGAAAACCTCGTAGACCCCAATTTCTACGTCCATTTAGAGCTGATTATCTCCCTTTTTCTTCAGGAGGAGGCAGTGACAGCGAAGGCTATGATTGCTGAGCAGATGAGCAGTTTTCCCTATGTTCTAGCCCTCGAACTGATGACAGCGTTTCTGCAAAATAGCAACCCTGCAGAGCCGATGCTCCTCTTCATTGCTGCAGCACAAAAGGTGGTTGGCGGCTCGCTGGGCTATACCGAGATAGCAAAGTATGAAGAAGAGCTTGCAGAAGTGAGAACCTGCCACCACTATGGCATTGCAAATACATGTGGAGAGAGAAACCTTCTCAAAAATATGCAAAAAGCGCCAAAGGAAAACCTGCCGCTTGAAGATTTTTTCAGAAAATCACTCTACATAGAGTCTAAGGCAAACCAAGGCCTGAATGAGGCTCTCGCCCTCTTTAAAAAATATGAGGCACAGGAATTTTGTCGTCTTTCAGATCTCAGCTATGATCTGTCAGTTGCTCATAAAAAGTTATGTTTACATCTAAGGCCTTCAAAACTGCTCGAGCTCGCTACTAAAAAAATTCCTCAGGAGGACAGTAGCGCTCTCTGCCAGCAGGCAATGGCAAAAGTGGCATTTAAGATCTATGAGGCCAATGTCCTTCTGGCTTTGCAGTACCAGCATAAGCCTGTGCGAATGTCTAGGAGGCAATTTCTCTTTGCCCCCTTGTTTGCCTACTACGACCTGGAACCAAAACCGGTATCTCTCAATTTTGATTCACAACCAATATTAAACAGTAATGTATTTAAGCATTCCATGTTTAAAACAAACTTTCTCTATTACTTTACCTATCCCGATAATGCAACCTTGATGGACCTCGAGGAAGAGATCCGCAATGATCTTACTCGAAGCGCTGAAAGGCAAAAAGCGACGCAAGAGTTTTCGCTGCCCCCGCCGATGTTTACAGATGCCTCCCAGCTTCCAGAAAGTTCACAAAAAAGCGAGACCTCTCTTGAGGTGCAAGAGCTTTGCATGCGTGTATTACCCCTTTTTTCCATCCGCCGCCCCGGCTTTGATGATACTGCGGCAGCTCAGAGCCTACTGACCTACTGGGGATGGGACAAGTATGGGATTGGACCACAGGATCTCGACTTCGTTCGCCTGCCATCTCACATCGAACAGGCGATGGCAAATGAAGACAGGCTGTTCGTTCGCGGCTCAGTTACTCTAAAAAATAGACATGGCAATCTTCCCATTACAAAAAAAATGGACTTTTACTTCTGCATGGATGATTTTAAACCAATTATTTTACATGATGCCATAGAGCCTACTGTGGAGAGTAGTGAGGCATTTATGAGAGAGCAGTGGCTGATACGAAAAATTTCTGCAGATACAGATGCTCTGCTCGATTTTAATTTCTTTGACCATGTAGGGCTGCAGAAGGTGAAGATCTGCTATCCTCGGTAGTAACTGCTTTAGCGAGCTCCCGGTTTCATAGTGATAATCATATAGTCATCGGTTTTTGGGGGAACACCGTTGTACCCGCTCCAGCTAGTTCCATTGAACTGTGATTGGGGTATTGTTTTGTAGTAGGCCTCCTCCTCGGCAGAGCGGGAGTGGGTAACGAACCTGATGTAGGCGGCAAGGCGCTTGGTAATTTGCGCAGGAGTAGGCATCTCTTCGTCAAGGGTTAGATCAGGAGCGTTCTCGCTGATTACTGTTTTTACAGTATCAAGAGTGGGTAGAGTAGCACTGTACGACTGTTCCCAAAACCGACTGCATTCCAAAAGCTGTTCAATGGGCCTGTCAAAGAAGGGATGAAAGGCTACAAGCTCTACTGTTTCTATAACCTTGCCCTCTTCAGCGTTATCGAAAAATCCATCTGTAACGAGCACAATACAGTCATCTTCTGCAGCCTCAGCAATAGCTGTTACAGCATTTTTTTCGTTGTAGAGGTCACCACTTGACACTATCACTCCCCCACTGCTTATCTCTCCCTTGATCTCCTCTCGATGGATTGTATTGAGTTGTGTAGCCCTTTTTTCTTGGGCGTCGATGCGAAACGCTGCACAATCTCCGATGGATGCAACCTGTAGGCGATACATCTGCTTGCCATTTTTTCTCTCAGCAGGCACACAGTCTACAAAAAGAGCAGTAGATTCCCCATGCAGGCTACTCGGAGTGCGGATGTGTGCGTCAAAAGCACAGTCCAAAAATTTTGATTCAGCCACTATCTTATTGCGCTTTGTATCATCTGTAAACCACATTGGCTCATCTGAGACAGTTTTTAAGAAATAGCGGCATACCATATGAGCCACAAAGGCACTATAATAGCCGCAGCCGCCGGTGCCGTCGGCAATACAAGCTGAGTGGCTTCCGTCCGGCCTTGTCACCACACCGCCTCTAT
>JAFEGS010000248.1 GCA_018239705.1 Verrucomicrobiota bacterium
TTAAGTCCTTTTCGTCGTTTTCGTCTTTTGTGTCGTTTGTCGTTTTGGTCGTTTTTTATTGTTGCATATACTAGTTGTAGCCATGGCTGTCGCCGCAGCCGCACGAAGAACGAACATTCGGATTGTCAATCTCGAAGCCGCCATGAAGACCATCGACGTAGTTAATTTCACAGCCCTCTAGTCTGCACAGAGCAATCTTGGGGACATGAATCTCTACACCCTGAGAAGTATAGACCGCATCTGCCTCTGTCGCCTTTTCAGAAAAGCCCAGAACATACTCAAAACCACTACAGCCTGCAGGCTCTTCGTCAAAGCGCAAAGCCCAGCCCTCTTTTCCTTCCAGCTTAGAGACATGCTTGAACTGCTCTGCTGCTCGCTCAGTCAATGTAATGCCTGACTGTGCAGTAAGAGCCGGTTTTTTTGCGATCTCATTGAGTCTTTGCAGAAGTGCAATAATTGCCTCTTCGCCATAGCCATGACGCAGCATGCCAGACTCTAATGTTTCCCATGTTGACGCAGAGCATCCTACACAGTTAAGACCTGCTCTTGATAGCTCTTGCGATAGCTTTTGTGCCTTTGGCGCAAATTTTGCAAACATGTCCTGAATGGTCATATCGCGAGTAATTTCTTGACATTCTGTATTCATTGATTCTCCCAAAAATTAGAATGATATTCGTACAAGCCCTTTTTTGATCTTACACTGGCATGCCATCCTTTCGCGGCGCACACCATGTTCACCGAGAAAATCAAGCTCAGCTTGTGTTGGGGGAGAGAGATTCTCTTGGTCTTCTGTTTCGAAGATGCATGTCCCGCACACTCCCTCTGTACACGCAAAGGGCATTCCTGCCTCTTCACATGCTGTTGCTATGGGGGAGCCATCTTCGAGCTCGACCTCTTCGCCTGTACTTTGAAAACGTAATTGTGCCATATTATATCACTTTGTAGATTTTTTTGTTGATTTAGTTTCTGGTTTTTTGCTGGACAGTTTAATATCTGTACCTTTGTAATCAACCCAGATAGGGGAGCTCCATGCCATGTGGCCATCTTCTTGTGTGACCCTCAGGTAATAAAAGACAAAGGGAGCCGATTTATCTGCCGGACGAATAACCGCATCAGATAGCGGCGACATATCGTCATATGCAAAATCGATGAAATGGGTCTTTGGTGTGTAGCTCATGATGGTTTTTCCATTTCTGATGAGCTCCACCTTTGTAAGTGTACAGGTACCGGCTACATAGCCGGTTATGTGGCGATTGACATGAAGGCCAGGTTTTTGGGCAGAATCGATCTCGGAGCCCATGGGCTTGCCGGCAAGCTCTAGCCCCAGCACGATTCGCTCTCCCGTGGTAGCATAGCAGTGGCGGTTGTAGAGCGATTCAAAGAGCGACTGCCTTGTCAGCACATCGGAGAGTATTCCTGTAAGTCCGGGAGAGTACTGCTCTTGATCAATATCGTAAAAATTTGAATATATATCACGGTCATCAAGACCACCTGCGACAAAGCCTACGCGCTTATTTGCGAGGAGCGCCTTCAAAATAGAGCCTTCCGCATTTTCAGAGATGCCGGTCTTTGCAGGGCCCTTAATGGGGCGAGGATTACCCTCCTTGGCAGTGCATTCAGAGGAACCCCAGGCGTTGTAGATCTCTACAACCCGTTCAAAATCGGGATTCCATTCGTTAAAGTCATATCCAAAGCCCTTGCCCATGGTAAAGCTGGGTATTGAAAGAATCTCCTTTGGAGAAAAGAGCCGGTAGATCTTCTGTAGAGAGCTGAAGCGAGCCTCTTTTTTGCGCAGCATCGTCTTATCGCCTTTAGCGAAGAGCATCTGTCGAACACCTTCCTTACCTGCTTCTCCAACCCATTGCATGCCTGTGAAGGTGATAAAACGCTCGTCTTCGTTAAAATCGTCCACATTTTGCGTAATCAGCTTCCAGGTGTCATTTGGGGTCTCTTCTTGGCTTTCAAAAGGCGATGTCGCAGTGAAATTCATCGCTTTTTCATCTCTGAAATGTCTCAGACAGCTTTCAATACTCTCTGTAGAGTCAAATCGCTCCGATTCACCGTGTAAAAGCCCCCAGAAGAGGTGCTTGACATCCTGAGCAAAACATTTGATCGGGTAGGAATGGAAGACCTCTTTTGTAGCCACATTGCGAAGCTCGATGGTATAGACTCCTACCTCGTTGAAATACAAGTTTGGAAGGGAGATGAACCCTGTTTCGGGAACGAAGAGCTTCCACTTAAGGTTTTCCCGCAGGTTTTCGTGTGTCAGCTCAATGAGCGTAGAATCAGGAGCATTGTTTGTGAGGTTGCCAAATTCATCTTCAAAGCGCAGCACGACATCGAAGCGCTTATTCTTGATGACCACGGATGGAGCAAGGATTCGGATGGTGTGAAGGGTATTGCCCCTGATATCGAGTGTGAAGGTTTCCGGGTCGTGGTAGTTGCCTTTGCCGCTTGGGTCGATGTAGAGGAGGAAGGGGCGTCTGCGCTGCAGGGTGAGCTGGGCTTTATTGCCAAAGCTGTCATTGTCTTTTCCCTTTACTGTCCCCATGCAGATGGTGATATTGGCCCCTGCTGGCACCTCTTGGGGGAGCGTGAACTCAAATTGCGGTACAAAGCTCAGAGGTTGCTCTACAGCTCTTGCTGCGATGGTTTTCCCATTGTCTAAGAGAGCATAAATAACGTTTTCAGGCTGTTTGAGGTTAGTCTGAGGAGTGTCCCAGTC
>JAFEGS010000249.1 GCA_018239705.1 Verrucomicrobiota bacterium
GAAGCTGCCTGTGCTCCTTTTCGAGGGGCCACAGCTGCAGGCGAGAAATAGCGTCCAGATAGGCCTCATCTACTTCTTTTGTGATGGCTACAATCAATGGGTCTGTTGGATCGGCTACGTGCACTGACTCGAGATCCTGCACAAGATTCACCTCCTCAATAATCGCCCTGTCGTGAGGCGGTAATACCTGAGCACCATCGCTCCAATAGACCTTGTAGCCATTGTAGGTGGGAGGATTGTGTGACGCTGTGATCATAATAGCTGCCTGGCAGTGGTGATAGCGGCAGGCAAAGGAGACAAGAGGGGTTGGGCAGAGTGTGGGAAACAGGAGCGCTGTAATCCCATTACCGGCAAGTACTCGGGCCGTCTCATGTGCAAACTCTTTCGATTGGTGGCGAGAATCATAGCCTATAGCCACTCGGAGCCCATTTTTTTCGGAAAACTGCTTTTTGAGGTAGTTTATAAGACCTTGAGTGGCCCAAGCGACAGTATAGATGTTGATACGATTGGAGCCCGGCCCCATAATGCCTCGTAAACCACCGGTACCAAAAGAAAGTGTTGTGTAAAAGGCATCAATGAGCCCTTCACGATCGTGCTCAAGAAGGTCTAGAACCTGGCACTTCGTCTTTTCATCGAAGTCCCCCTCTAGCCAATACTGGATTCTTTTTTTTACTTGTGGATCTATATCCAATTAGCCTCAAAAGTTGGTTACTTAAACTTTGGAGAATAAAGAGAAAAAGTTCAAGGGCCATTTACCCTTGTAGTAAAATAAGTTTTCATGATAGCATAAGCCACTATGAGCGTACGAGATTTAATTATTCTTGGCACATCGAGCCAACAGCCCACAAGATTTAGAAACCATGGTGCCTATCTATTCCGCTGGAATGGAGAGGGGCTTCTCTTTGACCCCGGAGAGGGTACGCAGCGCCAGTTCATCTTTGCAGACATTGCCCCACCTGTGGTTACAAGGATCTTTGTCTCCCATTTTCATGGAGACCACTGCCTCGGCCTCGGTTCTATGCTCATGAGGCTTAACCTCGACAAGGTCACACACCCGATCCACTGCTACTACCCGGCGAGTGGTAAGAAATTTTTTGATCGACTGCGCTATGGCACCATCTACCATGAGACAATCAACGTCGTCGAACATCCGGTCGAGAAAGCCGGCCTGGTGGATGAAGACGATACATTCCGAATTGAGGCTGTGTTCCTCGAGCATGGGGTTGAAAATATTGGCTGGCGCATCACCGAAAAAGATACCAATAAGTTCGATAGAGAAAAGCTGAAGGCCTTTGGCGTCACAGGACCAAATGTGCGTCTTCTCGAAGAGAAAAAGCAGCTGGAAATCAATGGCAAGATCGTGTCGTTAGAGGATGTCAGCACCATCCAAAAGGGCGATAGCATTGCCGTAGTCATCGACACCAGGACCTGCCCACAGGCCATTGAGATTGCAAGAGATGCAAAACTGCTTCTCGCTGAGAGCACCTACCTCGAAGAGGAGCGTCATCTTGCCCGAAAGCACTACCATCTCACGGCAAAAGAGGCGGCCCACATCGCAGTAAAGGCGGGGGTAGAGACGCTCATCCTGACCCACTTCTCAGCACGCTACATAAACGCAAAGGTCTTCGAAGATGAGGCACGAGAGGTCTTCCCGGAAAGCTTTGCCGCTGAGGACTTCAACCGCTACAGCTTCGCCCGCAAGAAGCACTAAACCTTTTTACGAGATGTTTTTTTCTGCTGTGGAGCTTCAGTTGACTCCATGGGGCGCCAGTCGATTTTCATGGCATCGAGCGCCTGGATGATGCTCTTTTTTCGCTCTTCATCTAATGCCTGGCGCATCTTTTTTCGCTTCACATGTTCGATGATGGAGTTGAGGGTGCTTTGAAGCCCTGTGAGTGTGGCTATGGCATCTTTTGTGTCGATAACAGTCTGCCCATACATAGCCATGCCTTGTGCAGCTCTTCGTATTTCGCTATCAGATTTCTCTTTTAGTGCATGGAAGAGCGCCTGGAGCTGCGCAAAATTTTGGCCGAGGTCATATTCTTTTTCTCGGCCAGACAAGGTGATCGTGAAAAACCTCCAAAGGGTCCCACCTTTAACCTGAAAGGCCAAATGACCGTCAGATGTGGTGCGGATGAGCACGCGCTCACCGGCCTCTGCATCTCTCTTATCCTGAAAGATCCCATCCATACTCTTAGCAAGGGTCAATAGCTTACCTAGTGCGTCTACATCAATCGATTCGGAGATACTACTCATGGATTATCCTAACAAAACTGCATGTGCACCTCATTCATACCAAAAATGGCAATTTTTTAACAGGCTCGTGCGTTTTTTCATTGTTTCAAAGTAGAAAATTGCGTATGATGTACCATATTTTCATACATTTAAGGAGCACTATCATGACAAAACAATGTCAGGTAACTGGACGAAGACCGGTAGTTGGACGCACCTACGTGACACGAGGTATTGCAAAGAAGAACAAGGGTATTGGTCTTAAGATTACAGGAAAAACGAAGCGACGTTTTCTGCCAAATCTGGTACGTAAGCGCGTCTGGTTTGCTGAGGAAAACCGTTTCATCAGCCTTAGACTTTCTACTGCTGCGATGAGAACAATCGAAAAAATTGGCGTCAAAAAAGTGGTAAGACAGCTGCGCGAGCGCGGCGAGACAGTATAAACGACATAAAACGACCAAAACGACAGACGACACAAAGG
>JAFEGS010000024.1 GCA_018239705.1 Verrucomicrobiota bacterium
AGAACTCGAATTTAGGCATTAGCAATTTGTAAACACCCTCTACAGGTTCTTTGGCTCCCAAGAGGCAAAAAGTTTGAATCCCGGTCCAGAGGTGATCTGAACAGCCTCCGGCTGGTTGAGATTGATCAGCATAATTTCACTGCTCTTTGCATCGGTTGCATTGTAGAGAAGATGAAGGCTGTCAGGTGCCCAAAAGGGGTTTTCTTTATTCGACTCGTCATGTGTAAGTTCGCGCTCAGTCCCTGTTTCAAAGTCATAGACCCAGATCTGTCTTGGTCCAGAAGTGCGCGAGCAGTAGGCCAATTTTTTGCCATCGGGAGACCAGCAAGGGGCACTATTTTCACGGCAGCGCTTTGAGATGAGCGTTGTCTTAATCTGCTCCGGTTTCATGTTAGGTGCCGGAATCTCCATTACATAGATCTTTGGCGATCCATCTTTATTCGAAACAAAGGCTATTTTCTTTCCATCTGAAGAAAAGGAAGGCGATGCGTTTGCTGCTGCTTTTGCTGTAAAGATTTGTCTTGGTTTTTCGAGTGTCTCCGGATTGGGCGAGAGCGGCTGGATAAAGAGATCAGACTTACCGGTGACATCGCAGGCAAAGGCTATAGTCGAGCTATCTTTGTAGATGGCAGGCGTTACCTGGTTTCCTCGTAGAGCTGAAGCTCGCACCTCTCTTCCATCTTTGAGCGATGCAAGGTAGATCTTTGGCTGGCCAATTTTATAGGATACGTAGAGGAAGGAGCCGCTTTTATTTCCATTTGGAGCGGGGATGTAGAGGGGGTGTGCGCAGTACGAATGGGTATGGGTGAGCTGCCTGCAGTTTGCGCCGTCATAATCAGATTCAAAGACCTCTGAAACCCACTGAGAAGAGCCCATAACCTGTTTTTTAATTGTATAGAGAATACGGCATGAAGCAACCCCTTCAGTTCCAAACAAGACCTTATGGATGCTATCGGCAAGGCGGTGGATTTTACTGCGGTCTTGTGCCAGATTGCCTGTGAGTAATATGTTGTTGATGGTTGTGCCTGTCTGGGCATTGACGGAGATAATCTTTGCAATAAGTTCTCTCCCCTTAATCTGGAGCTTGACGATATAGAGAAGATGGTCTTTTTCAAACTTTTGAAAATCGAGCGGCTGGTCAAATTTTTCATAGCCTTGTAGAGAGGGAAGAGAGGCAACTTCTTTGCTGCTTAGTACCTTTGTGGCGCCATTGTGGTTGAGGTCAAAGGCAAGCACCTGGTAGAGCGCGTTTTGGAATTCGGTTGAAAGCTCTGTCTGAGAGGTGGAAATGGGGCTTAGCACAATTGGTAAAAGGCAGCCCTCTTTGGCAAGATGCACCACAATTTTTTCGTTACTAGATACGCCCTGAACCGAGCCGGTTGCAAGAAGGCAGAAGAGTAGGACTAACCAAAACATAAAACCTTAGTAGTTGAAATCACTTTTTAATTGTAGACGAAATGTGTGTTCTTGAACATCTGGAAAATGGGTCCCGAAGGGAGGAAAATGCATCTCCTTCAATTTTTTCTCAACATATTTGCTATTCTTTGTCGCTTTGCTCTTGGCGCATACAACGGAGATAACCTTTCCCAGGCGAGAGAGAGTGAGCTGTATCTCCACCTCTCCATATTCAGGCAATTTGAGCTGAAGCTTGAGCCTTTGCACAAGTTCATCAACATAGGTTCTTTCTTGCGGTGACAGAGAGGCTGTGTCCTCTTCTACTGAGACATGAGATTCAGTGGAAAGGGTGGCTACAGCTGTAGGGGCCCTGGTTTGTTGTGCTTTAGAGGGGGCGGCTCGTTTATTTTGGAGGGCCGCAGATTTGTCTAAAGAGGCCAGGGCATCTGCAATCAGGGCCGATTGTTTATGGTCGACTGCTTTAGCAGCTGGCTTGTCAGGAGCCTTTTGTTTCACCTCAACTTTTTTTTGCTGTTTTGTAGCTACTGTCTTTTTTATTTCGATCTTTTTTGGTTGAGGAGTAGGTTGGGGAGCAGGTTGAGGAGCAGGGGCAGGGGCAGGGGCAGGATCTGGGACAGCTTCAGCGACTATAGTAGGCGCAGGTTGAGGAGGAGCAGGACTTCTGGGGGTAAGCGAGACTGTGCGCACAGAAAGGCGCTGTGGTGTCTGTTTAGTAAGTGTTTGGTGCCCCCCGAGCCAAATAAATAAGATAAGGATGGAGTGCAGGGTGAAGACAAAAGCTCTAATGTACCATTGGGCAGGTAGTGCCCTGTTTTCAATATTCATGGCAGAAGAACCACATCCATTTCTTTGAAGTCGGCCACTTCAAGTGCATTTTTTATTTCTTGATAGGTGCCAAAATGGGCTTTCTTATGATGGAAAAGCTGAGGGCGAGCCGTTGGGTATTGGCTTTTCAGCTGATGAAGCTGGAAGAGGAGCTCTGAGACAGCTATGGGCTGTCTATTTAAAAATATACTATTATCTGCATGCACATGAATCTGAATGGGCCCACTATCTTCAAAATGGACTGGGAGGTGTGATCCAGCATGCTGTCCTGACGCGAGTTCAATCCTGTCGAGCTCGAGAAGAGGAGCGATAAGGATAAAGGCAATGAGGATGACAAAGACAACGTCGATCAGCGGGGTAATATTGATGGTAGGCTCTTGTGGAGTGGCTCTATTTCTTCCGAGGGCAGTTCTTCGCACGCTTCCTCCTACTGCTCAACTGGTCGGTACTGAAGCTCAATAGAAGAGAGAATGTCCGTGGCAAAGCGCTCCATATCGGTTTCGAAGTTGTGGACTACATTTTTCAAGTAGTTATAACCGATAAGTGCAGGGATTGCATCGACAAGACCAAGTACCGTGGTGGTAAGGGCAAGCGAGAGGCCGCCAAGGATCGCTTGGTTAGCGCCCGATCCCGGGTCTGTCTGCATCTGCGTAAAGGTGACCAGTATCCCATACACTGTACCAAGAAGACCTAAAAAGGGTGCAAGCGTGACAATGGTAGAGAGAATATAGAGATGATTTTCCAAATATTTTGTAAGTGATGCTATGGCGGTAGAACCGTGGGTTTCAAGAAGAGCAATGTCAGCACTTGATAGATGGGTAGCAGAGCCGCTCTGGTTTCTTTCGAGGATTTGCAGGCTCTTGTCTTTAAGAACTTCGTGAATAATGCCAAAGGCATTGGGGTAGTCTCCGGGAGTGTGGTCGATCGAAAGGGGGCTGGAGCGTTTTTCAAAAAATAATTTTCTAAAAGAGAGGGAGCCATTTTTGACCTTTCTTGTAAGCCAAAGCTTATAGAGGAGGATACTCCAGCTGATGAGCGATAGGACAACGAGTGAGACAAAAATCGATTTACCTAGAAGGTCTGAATCGATATAGGCATCAAGAAAAGGGTTGCTTTTGAGCAAGAAAGATGAAATCATGGCATTTCTTTTAAGTTTTATAACTAAAGGTAGCGGAAATCGAGCAATTTGTCAATTACAGGGAGTCGGTTTAAAATGAGGCGTTGGGCTGTTTTACTATTCACTTTATTCTTTTGCATACATAATGGAGCAGAGCTGCCGGCCGCTGAAGTCGCGACGACGGCAGAAGTTGAGGAGGGCGATCAGGGTATTATTCAGGCATATACCTCTTCAAATGAAGAGATTGTTGCTGTGAAGATGATACCTGAAAACCTTACGATAACGCCTGGAAAGCCTTTATGGGTCTGTTTTCAATTCGACATTGCCCCTGAGTGGCACCTCTATGCAAAAAACTCTGGGGATATAGGACTTCCTCCCTCGATACAGTGGACGCTGCCAGAGGGCTTTCGCGCAGGTGACATTGTTTGGCCCGAGGCTTCGAAAATAACGATAGATAAGACAGCGTTTTTTGGATATTCACATAGTCTGCAGCTGCTTGTGCCCATATTTCCACCTGATCGTTTGCAAGAAGGATCGACAACCACTTTGCAAGCGAAGGTCGATTGGCTTGGCTGCAGTACCATTTGTGTGCCGGGACATGCCTATTTTCGAGCAAATCTATTGAATAGCGCACAGCAGGTTGTGGTAAATAAGAAGGCTGCAGCACTATTTAAGAGCATCAGATCTACAGAGCAGGTGGTAGCATCTCTCCCTGCAAAAGCAGTAGAAAGCAATGCCCATTTGGACTCATTGGAACAGAAGGTCTGGTATCGACAGCTTCTGCCATCTGTGCAGGGCGCTGTCCATTCTGATTTCTTTAAGATTCTTTTACTGGCCTTTTTAGGTGGCATTATACTGAATATTATGCCCTGTGTACTACCCGTGATCAGTTTGAAGCTGCTTCATTTTGTGCAGCTCAAAGAGCACAATCGAAAAGCTGTTGTAAACCATGGTTTTAGTTACACTCTGGGCGTTTTAGTTTCTTTCTGGGTATTGGTGGGGATGATTTATGTTCTGCAGTCATTTGGAAAGACCGTTGGATGGGGTTTTCAGCTGCAAGAGCCTATTTTCGTAGCAGTGCTCCTTATTGTCCTCTTTATTTTTAGTCTGAGTTTATTTGGTGTGTTTGAATTTATCCCCTCTTTAGCATCTGCAGTAGGCAGCTGGGAGCGCACCTTTAGAACAGCACACAGCCCTTCAGTGCAGGCACCATCCTACATGGCCTCATTTTTTAGCGGCGTTCTGGCAGCCTTTGTGGCAAGCCCCTGTACCGGGCCACTTTTAGGCTCTGCAATAGGCTTTGCAGCCACACTCGATCCCATCTATTCTTTTGCCATATTTTCATCCCTTGCCATTGGTATGGCCTTTCCCTTTCTCGTAGTCTCTATTGTTCCAGGAGCGTCACGCCTTATTCCACGCCCCGGTCGCTGGATGGTGACATTCAAGCAGCTGATGGGATTCTTTATGCTCGCCACCTGCTTATGGCTTGTATGGGTGCTTGATGCTGAAACAAATGGGCTTTCTATAATGACCATGCTGATTACGCTATTCATTATCAGCTTTGGAGTGTGGATATATGGTATATGGGGAGGCCTTGACCGACCAAAGAGAACAAGGATAGTGGCAAAATGCCTCGCTCTTCTCGTCATTATATATGGCTCCTATCTTTTGATTGCGGATGTTCAGCTCTCAAGGCAAAACGTCAATAAGCCGACCCTGCCGAAAAATAAATCTCAAGTAATAGGCCAGGAGTGGGAACACTTCTCTCCGGCTGTACTTGAACGGCTTCGAAGCGAGCAGATGCCTATTTTTGTCTATGCCACTGCAAAGTGGTGCCTCACCTGTCAAGCCAACCATGCCGTTTTGGAGAGAGAAGCAGTCAAAGAGGCTTTTGTTCGCTATGGAGTTATAAAGCTTGAAGCAGACTGGACAAATGGCGATGAGGCCATCACGCAGTATATTCGAGGCCTTGGGCGCAACGGTGTGCCTTTAGCTGTTGTCTACAGCCGTAACCCCAAGGAATCACCTAAAATTTTGCCTGAAGTGTTAACCCCAGAGATCGTGATAGAGGCCCTGAAATGGGCACATGGTGGATAGAGCTATGTTTATCGATGCTCATGCGCATTTGACCGGAAAAGAAGACCCGGGACTTAGCTCACTTCTTGCAAGGGCTACTCTTGCAGGAGTGAAGGCTATTTTAAATGTCTGCTGTGACTTAGATGACCTTGTGAGAGGGCTTTTACTTGCCTCTCAATCGAGCGTGCCTAAGGTCTATACAATTGCAGCCATTACTCCTCACGATGCAGCCAAAGAGATGGATCACTTTTTTTCTCGCATAGAGAGAGAAAGCAAGGCAAAATCGCTAGTGGCTATAGGTGAGACCGGACTTGACTATCACTACATGCATGCGCCAAAATCGCGTCAGCAGGAGCTTTTGAGAGCCCATGTTCGACTGGCAAGTAAAGAGAGACTGCCGGTAGTTATTCATTGTCGAGATGCCTTTGACGATCTCTTTATGGTACTCGATGAGGAGAGTGCGCAGCTTCCCTTTTCCCCTCCAGTAATGCTCCACTGTTTTACGGGAGGTATTAAAGAGGCTGAGGCTGCTGTACACAGGGGATGGTACATATCGCTTAGCGGCATGGTTACCTTCCCGAAAAGCCTTGCATTGAGAGAGGTGGCTGCTTTTTGTCCATTAGATAGACTTTTGATTGAGACAGACACGCCCTACCTCGCACCACAAGGATATAGAGGCAAAACGAATGAACCGGCCTTTATTGTGGAGACGGCAAAACAGGTAGCAAAGAGCAAAAATATGTCGCTCGAAGAGCTGGCCCTGCAAACATCTAAAAACTGTGAAACCCTTTTCAAACTATAACGTATGTCATATCCCTCTCGTCTTGAGCTTCCCGATGAGATCTACAAAGCTAGAAAACAACGAAGCCGTAACCTATTGCGCGTAGCTAGCCTTGGTATAGCTGTGCGCCTTACTATCGTGACTTTTGAGCTTTGCGGCTTCTATTTTTTCGGAAGTATGGCTCTTTTGCTTGATGGCCTTTCTACCCTTGCAGATGTGGTTTCAAGCATTATATTAATTTTTTCTATAAAGCTGGCAGAGCGTCCTCCCGATCAAAATCATCCCTTTGGACATGGTCGCTATGAGCCTTTAGCCGGTCTGCAGCTGGGGATATTTTTGGCCATTACCGGTGGCGCTATGCTCTTTTCACAAGTTGTAGCTATTGCCTCAAACGAAGCTGCAGGTACGCTTGATACCCATGTGTGGCTCTTTGCGCTTGCTGCTGTAGTGCTTTTAGAGCTCTCCTTTCGTAAGATGAAGGCTGTCGCAACGCAAGAGAAAAGTGAGGCATTACTTGCAGAGGCCTTTCATTTTCGAGCCGATGGCTGTAATAGCCTTTTTGCTCTTGTAGCACTGGGCATCGGGGCATTGTTTCCTGAACATAGCTGGCTCTGTGACCGCATTGGTGCTCTCTGCATTGCCCTTTTTATGTGTGGGATGGGGCTGATAGCCGCAAAAAAAAATCTCAATCAGATCCTTGACCGCATCCCGGAAAAAGAGGTATTTACAAAAGTAGAGAGAATCGCTAAATCTGTGGAAGGGGTGAGGGGCACTGAAAAAATCCGCATTCAGCTTTGCGGTCCGGATGCGCATGTAGATATAGATGTGGAGGTCGACCCTGATCTTGCAGTTGTTGAGGCACATGAGATTAGCCAGAGAGTCCGATATGAGATCCAAAAGGCCTGGCCGCAAGTGCAAGAGGTGATGGTCCACATTGAGCCCTATTATGAAAATGATCATTAGGTATGGCAGTGGCAATTAATTGGGAGCTATTTTGTAAATGGGCAGAGAAACTCGCTGCAGCCCCATTTTCTTTTAGCGATTTGAAGTCGTGTCTCTTTGTTGTCGACAAGAAGGCCTTCTCAGATATCTCTTTTGCATCGCGCATGGGTATCTCTTTTGGCTTATGTAGATTTATTGGGATGCGCAGGCGCCTGCTCGCACCCTCGCTTACAGCATTTGTAAAGAGAAATGGATCTGTTTTTAATGTGGCGCCAAGCGAGGCCATACTTGCCTACAATGCATTAATGGATGCCTTTTTTGCCGGCGATCAAAAAATTGCAGTAGAGAAAGAAGAGCCAGTTGCTCCAAAGCAACAAGCGTCGGTCGAACTCCCCCCTCTTGAAAGGAGGGTTATGGTCGAAAAGAAGATGGAGGAATTTCGACGCGCGTATCAAGGAGTAGCTCCATTTCTATTTGGGCCCTATGTCGATGGCTTTTTAAAGGAGCTCAATGAGGAAAGCTCCGAAGAGCGACTCCTTGAAGCATTAGAGGCTCAAAAGACAGCTCTTGAGCATTTTGACAGCGAGGTAAGAGATGGCTATGCTTCCCTGAAAAAGAGGTCACTTTCTATCTTAGAGCAGCTCTACAAGCCAGATCTTGTGGCCTATAAGGATCTAGCGATTCGCTTTGAAAAATTGCTGCAGTCCGATCTTAGCTTTCAACTTCCTGAAGGCACATGCCTTACACCTGAAATTATTCTCGAAATAGAGAAAGCAAGGCACGATTTCTTCGAAGGCCAATTCGCTGCTATGGGAGCGCTTGTTGAGACGGGGAGGAGGCGAAATGAAAAGCTGCAAGAGATAGAGCAGTTCCAAAAGAAAATATCAAGCCTTACAGCCAGACTCAAGCCCTTTAAAGATCTATCGAAAGAGATGCGAGAGCTTGAAGAGAAAAACCATAAAATCACTACAACAAAAAAAGAGCTCCAAAAACTACCCTTTGAAGAGATTGAACGGGTAATCGATGAGAGATACCAAAGCTACCTTACGTTTGCAGCAGAGACTTCGCAGCTTGCTCTCTCTTTAAATCAGCGCTGCAGGGAGCTTGAGCTTTTTGGTGAGTATGGCAAACAGACTATTAAGAGAAGACTTTTTGATATTTTTTTTGGTATTACGCCCTACAAAGAGCTAAGAGAAGACCTTAGAAGTACCCAGGCGGTATTAGTACAGAGGTTGGTGCAGCTGGTCGATGCTTTTTTTGCTGGCAACCTCACTGCTGATGAATATTTCTCTCGCTGCCAGGAGATGGCGTATGAACACGATGTAGTAAAGCTTCGTAATGAAGTTAGCTACCGCTCCACCCGCGTTAAAGATATTAGAGATGAGGTAATACACCTTTTTAAAGAGCTTTCCGCTATGAGGCGAATGCTCGATTGTATTCCAGGAAGCTTTCAGGAGAAGGTCTATAGGGATATTACTCTTCTTTTTCAGGA
>JAFEGS010000250.1 GCA_018239705.1 Verrucomicrobiota bacterium
AGCATATAGTCTTTTGAAAGAACGTTGTCATAGAAGACCGGCGCTTCAAGATCTTGCAAAGTAATTCCTATACCAAAGGCCTCTTCCCAGTTTTTTTGTAGTATTTTCCCAATTTTTTTCATGGTAGGGGAGGAGACAAAGCAAAAGCTGATTGGAGGCAGGCTGTCTTGTGTGATATGCAGCTCCTCAAGGGCCTCTTTGAAGAGAAGTTGTGCACGGGGAGTGTCATTAGAGGTGTAGTAGGTCGATGTGAGTCCCAAGGAGGGAGGAACAAAGCTGGTGGCGACTGTTGCTGCTTCTTTCATGGTCTCATTAATGATCTCTTGGGCGTTGATGGCAAGACAGAAGGCCTGTCTGAATTTTTGGTTACTAAAAGGTCCGGTTTCTGTGTTGATCCTCACGAAAAAGGTGCCGGCTGCAGGGGCTGTTTTGAGTTTGCCGGCTGTTTGCAGGGCGGTATAATCTTCGGGATTGATAGGGCACAGAGGGGTGCCGATCCAATCCAGCTTGCCATCTTCGTAGGTAATATAGGCCTTCTCTTCATTCACAATGGGGCAGTGGATTTTGGAGATGTCTGTCATTGCCGCTGCGTGGTGCTGGTCGTTTCTTTTCAGATCAATTGCCTCGTGTGGTTTCCAGCTTTCGAGCGAGTAGAGGCCATTTGTGATGTAGCTGTGCTGGTTTGCATCTTCTTCAGTCCACTTTTGATGTACCGGAAAATAGGTAGGAGTAGCTGTAAGCCGTAAGAAGTAGGGGGCAGGATTTTCTAGTGTCACAACAAGTGTTTTTTCGTCCGGGCAGCTGATAGCCACCTGTTCAAGCGGGCAGTTTCCTTCATAGGCTGCTTTTGCGGAGCGAATAGCAAAGAGCAGGTAGTTTGCTGCTGCCTTCGTGTCGGCTGTAAGCTGTGATTTCCAGCTATATTCAAAGTCGGACGCTGTGACGGGGTCGCCGTTTGACCACTTCGCATCTCGAAGGGTGAAGGTGTAGGTGTTCATATCGGGGGAGACATGGATATTGGTAGCGACTCCTGGGAGCACATTTCCTTGAGGATCTACTTTGGTGAGCCCTTCAAAGAGAAGTTCTGTGATGCAGGAAGAGGCCATGCCTTGCACCTTTCTCGGATCTAGGGTGGTTACGGAATCGGAGAGGGCAAAGAGCACCTCTCGCCCGGCCGGAAGGGGCCGCACAGCTGAGCTTTGAGTATTTGGACTGCTTGGCGTATCCGGTTTCTTCTCATCTACTGAGTTGCAGCTGCTCAAGAGGGCAAAAAATAGTATAAATCGTCTCATCAAAGGATTCTCACATTTAGAAATGAAGAGCTACGATAGAGCTTTTTTGATTTTCTAGGTACAGAAAAATATAAAATCGGTAGGATGCGGAAAAGATGATCTACAACCTTGAGGTTATACTATTATGAAGTCTTGCAGAAATATAATTGCCACGAGCGCTGTTGCTGTCCTTACGGCTATCGCTTGTAACTCAACCGAGAAAAATGGGTCGCAGCCAGCAGCTACCTCGTTACACCCGGCAAAATCATCATGGGTTGCCTACGACTCTCCGAGCGGTGACTTTTCGGTCCGCTTTCCATCACCGCCACAGCATGTCTCAGAGGTCAGTGCTCTTCCAAATGATTCGAAGATGGTAAAGTATGACATCTATCTAGCTCAAGAAAAAGATGGAAGCACCTTTATGATCAGCAGGATTCAGTATCCTACTAAGTTTGATGAAGCACATCATGACACTGTGCTTGAGGGTGTGATGAAGGAGATGGTTGGAGGAAATCCTACAAACGTCTTGGTAAAGACGACAAAAGGCACATTTTTGAACAATCCCAGCCTCGACTTTTCGATCAAAAATAGCGATTTTTCGGTCCATAGCAGGGCTATGATCTGTGATACCGTGCTCTACGTCCTTACAGTCATGGATAGAGATCCCAATTTTATTGAGCAGGACTTTAAGGCCTTTGAGGATTCATTTGTGCTGAAAAGCAGCAAATGAGCGGGCTATTTGACCTACCCGATGAGACTGTTCATCAGGCGTACGAGCTCTATACCAAATTTGCCGATACGAAAAAAAAACCTTGTAAGGTTTCCGATGTCTTTTGTGTGGTCAAAGACGATAACAGCATTGATATCATTGCAAAAGATAGCAGCGAAGGCAGATGGCTCGCTTTTAAGGCAATGGTGCGTCATCATTTTGGTTTTGAAAGCGAGCTGAGCAAGGGAAAGAAGGTCATTCAGGGGCTTGTACGCCAGCAGGCGCTCTTTACACAAGGCTCTTTCGTTGAAAAGAGGATCGAAAAAGAGCAAGCGGGGAAGGATCCCGCTGAGATAGCTGAAGCGTTGCTGAAAATGATTGCTGAGCTAGCGACTCTAGAAAAGGTTGTGGATGTCAAGCCCTTTAGCTCTCCGGTAATTCCTTCCACAATGAATAAAAAGGTTGGCGAGGCAGCGAAGAAAGCGCTATTTGCTGATGAGGCTGCCCTTAAAGCCAAGGCGACAGTTGCATTAACGAAGGTACTACCTCATCAGTCAGTTGAGCATATTGCCTCCTTTTTAACGCGATATGAGGAGACGCCTCAACTGCTTGAGGATCTCTCGCACATGGAGACAAACCCATCTCAGGCGATTGCTTCACTTAGGGTCGCATTGATGAAGGGCATTACTTATGCCGACCAAAAGGGTTTTAAAGAGTTTGAGAC
>JAFEGS010000251.1 GCA_018239705.1 Verrucomicrobiota bacterium
ATTGGCTCTCTATTTTGGAAGCATGCTACATCCTTTATAAACTTCCCCCTTATTTCGAGAATTTTAGCAAGCGTGTTGTCAAATCTCCAAAAATCTATTTTTGCGATGTTGGCTTGGTATCCTATCTTCTAGGAATTGAAAACATAGAACAAATAGCTCGAGATCCTTTACGCGGTCATTTATTTGAAAATCTCGTCGTCAACGAACTTATGAAAGCAAGATATAACCAAGGGTTGGAGCCTCGATTTTATTTTTTTCAAGAAGCCGGAAGAATCGAAGTGGATGTGATCTATCCTAAAGGACATCAATTGGTTCCCATCGAAATCAAATCGACAAAGACCTTCAATTCATCTTTGCTACAGGGACTATTAAAATTCAAAAATATTGCTACTGATCGTTGTACTGATGGATATCTTATCTATGCAGGTGCAGATGAAATGAGGATAGGAAGCAATCAGCTGATCAATTATCAAAATACAGCCCAAGTTATTGTTAACGTTTGAGGCCATATCAACACGGCTTTACAATAAAATGGCCACTTTCCCCTGCAATAACTTCAACCTCTCTACCCTTATCGAGGTAGGGGCCTCGACAGATGGCCGGGTATCTCTTTCCATCGATCAGCACATAGCCTGAGGGGCCAAACTCCGTCATGGTAATGCCCCTTTTGCCAATCATCCCGCTCGCAAAATCGGCCGCCTTATAGCCCTCTTGATCCTTTGAGAGAAAAAAGGTGTTGGCAGCAGCCGATTTGCGTATGCGACTAATTGCGAGCCGAATGACCACTATCAGTGCTGTGCAGGCCACAAAAAAGAAAATAACAGAGCCAATAAGACTCTCACTCTGAGAAAAATAGGAGACTAAAGCGCCTAAGATAGCAAGCGCCCCAAAGGTGGCAAAAGCCCCTCCAGGCAGATAAAACTCAAGCCATGTAAAAATAAGGCCCAGGAGCAGTAATAGATATGGCATCATGATGAAAAAATCTCTTCCACAACAACTTTTTGGCCTTCAATTCGCACCACCCTCACGCGGGTGCCTTCGGCAATAAAATTTCCAGTACTTAGGGCATCGATATCTCTTGACCCATCAAAGACCTTTCCTGCGGGGCGCAGTGCCGCCGTTACAACAACCTCTGCACCTACTTCAGGAAGTTGGGTAAGCGGTGATGATGGCATAGTGCCATGGATCGCTGCCTCAGAACGCTCTGCATCGGTAAGCGTAAGCTTTCGTAGCATGGCTAATTTTGGCCACATCCAGCGACTCAAAACTGCCATTACCACAATGGCAAGTAAAAGAGCGCCGGAAAGCCAGGCCAGTCTCGTAAGTACATATTCGCCTGCAGCATTGAGTGTATTGCCCTCAAAGGAGACCGACCCAATCCCTGGAACCATTATCCCCACAAGCCCCATAATCACAAAGGCAGCGCCAACGACGCCCAGTATGCCAAGAGTGGGAAAGAAAAAGAGCTCCAGGCCTACCAGCACGAGGCCAAAGAGAAGTAAAATCGGCTCAAGCCAGTGCACCACCTCCAAGGCAAAGCTAGAGAGCAGTACCAAAAAGAGACTTATGAGCCCAACAGCTCCTGCCAGTCCAAAACCGCCTGAGCTTAGCTCCATGTAAAAGGCAACGAGCAGCACCAAAAAGAGGACTGAAGAGACTGCAGGCGATACCAAAAAAGCCAAAAAGCGCAGCTGCCAGCTGTAGTGATACTTTTCAATCTCAAGCCCCGGAATCCCCTGAAAATAGCGCACTTCCCCCAATGCCGACTTACTGATAGGCCAAAGGCCTCTTTCGATTTCGCTATCCGTAAGAGGCTCTAGCTTCATAGGCTGGAGCATCATGTCTGCAACGCCGTAGGAGACAAGCTGCTCAGCGTCTAATGTCAAAAGCTTGCCCTTGGGGCTGATGATGATGTCCGGATCTGTCCCACCCTTACGGATCTGGTCCTCTGCATCGAGCTTAATGATCTTACCGTCTCTCTTGACCAAGATCACATCCTTGTCGACCATTGCCTCAGCAATATAGGGGTTGCGATCAAAGTATTTGGCGCGATTGGCAAAATCAGCGCGCAGGGCTGAATTGACCTTTTCGGAAGCAGCTTCCGGCTGCCCCTCAGGACCTATATAGATGGGCTCTGCTGCGCCCATGCTGGCATCTTTAGAGACCACAATGTACCTGCACGAATAGGCAAGCATGGCCCCGGCAGAAATGGCCCAGTTATTGATGTAGGCGATGACTGGAATGCCATACTGCGTGTCCATCTCTTTGAGTGCTTCAGAGATCTTCTCAGCAGCAAAGACCTCGCCTCCCGGAGAGTTGAGCTCCAAGATGATGCAGCCGGGATGTGTCTGCTTATAAAAGTTAAGAGCAGACCTGATATAGATCCAGGTAGACTGAGAGATGGCCTCCTGCTTGTCGGTAAGCGTGATATAGCCGATGCGTGGAGGGTGGTTTTCTGGGAAATGCACATGGCTTTCAAGTTTTTGATCGAAAAGGTCGGCTTCTGCAGACAAGGAAAAGGCGCAAAGGATCAGTGTGAGTACTGTTTTCAAAAACAAAAAAATGCTACTCGCTCTCATAGCTGCTCCTTTATGCCATTCTACTCGATTCTACACTTTTCATGCAGCCTGCTTCTTTTAACGACATTAACGACTTAAACGACATAAAACGACGAAAACGACAAAAGACACAAACG
>JAFEGS010000252.1 GCA_018239705.1 Verrucomicrobiota bacterium
AGCTATAGAAAGCTGGATAGAGTAGAGGCCGCTACTGCCAAGCTTGGAATTGGCCCCGCCGCCTTTTCCAATGTATTATCACTTGTCGCTCAATATGGCCTTAAACATCGCCAGTTTAGTAAAGAAATAGCCACATACAACGATGAGCACAAATGGCAGTTTCTAAAGACAATCTCTAAAAAGCTTGAAGAGCAAATAACAAACCCAAATGGGTGCGACAGTAATGGTAATACCATCCTTCATAAAGCTGCTCTTGCAGGCGATAGCAAAAGGGCACAGCTCATGGTCGACCTCGGAGCCAACCTCTCCATGATTAATAATGACGGTGATACACCTCTGCATATCGTCTGCAAAAATGGTAATGACGAAATTGCTCATATGCTTATCAATGCGGGAGCTCCGGCCCACAGAACCGACGCTCATGGAAACACTCCTTTTCATTTAGCGACCCTAAACGGCAATATTGCTCTCATGCAAGCCCTCCGCGCAAAGGGAGCCATGATCAACGCAAAAAATGAAGATCGAAACAGCGCCCTCCACCTCGCAGCGCAAACCGGTGACACGCAAGCAATGGAGTTTTTACAAATGGCCGGAGCTGATAGAGCAGCTCGAAATAATGAGAAAAAACAGGCTTGGGAATATGTACGAGCGCAGGGTCTCTTCAACGTCTCAAAACAGCTTCAACCGGACGGTATGGAAGAGGTCTTAGAAGATACGCCGATGCTTCATTATGTATCTCGTGACCTTAGCCTCGGAGAGCTCTTACGCTACTTACCAAATCATTGTAGGGATATAAACCAGGTAAATAGCCATGGACAAACAGCCCTCCATCTGATTATCGGTAAAGACCTAGAAAAGGGGAAGATTGCTGTGCTCCTTGAGCAAGGCGCCAATATCAAAGCACTCGATATTCACGATCGCGCTCCACTTCATTATGCAAGCATGAATGGCCATATTGAAGATGTGCGCATGCTAGTTGCAAAGGATGCAGATGTCTTGCTGCAAGATAGCAAAGGTAAAACAGCGGCACACTATGCTATAGCTTCCGGCCATGATGAGGTGGCACTTGAATTGATTGGAGCTATGGACAATGTCGACTTGCAAGATGAGGATGGCAATACCTTGCTGCTGCTTGCTTGTGAGCTCAACAATAGGGCAATCTTCGATGCACTTATGCAAAAAGAGCCTAACGTCAATCTCAAAAACAGGCAGGGACGATGCTGCCTCCATGAAACCTGTGAAGTGGGTAACTTTGAACAGACATCCATACTGATTGCACATGGTGCTGATGTACATGTAGAGGCTGCGGCAGAACAAAACCTTCTTCACCTGGCATCTAAAGAAGGTAGCCGAGAGCTTTTGGATCTTCTTTTGCATCACGGCTTTCCTATCGATAAAAAAAATGGAAATGGCTTCACCCCTATCCATATCGCTGCCAAGAGCGATAATAGTGACGCTGTGACCTTTTTACTCGAGAAAAATCCGGAGCTCCTTGATCTGCAAGATGGATCTGGAAAAACTGCCCTCCATCATGCTGCTCTTAATGGGTATGAAGGCTTGGTAGACACTCTTTATACTCATATACCAGATCTTAACATCCAAGATGATGAGGGGAACACCCCAATACATCTTGCGACACAAGTCGGAAATAAGCAGATTATAATGAAGCTTAAAAAATGGGGAGCCAACCTCAAGCTCGAGAACAACAGTAAGGAAACGCCCTATAAAGTTTCCTTGAACAGAGCAAATACGAAGACTATCTCCAACGCGCTGAAGCCGAAGAAATAGTCGATAGGACCACATAACTACCACAGAGCCCACAGAGTACACAGAGAGAAATACCCCTCTCTGTGGGCTCTGTGGTGAATTATAAGCTCTTCACAAGCACAATACCGGGCGATCGTAGATCCACTATTTCCACCATCTGACTCATCTTTTCAAGTTCGGGCTGCAGCTGCAATAACAGGCGCAAATTCCTTTCAAATCCCCTCGGGTGCAGACGTACAAAGCATCTCTGGCCACTCTTTTCAAGCAGCAGCACCATTTCACGCTCTCCTGCGCTTAACGCAAAAGCCTTGTGCACATCTACTCGAGTAACTCGCCAGCTAGCCGGAAAATGGCTCGACACATAATCGATAGCAGCAAAGGCGAGATCGAGCTTTTCAGATCGCAGCTCTCTATTCCACGCTATCTCCTCCGTAGTAGCCTTACTGCCCAAATAGACCTCAGGAAGCAGTTTTGGGGAAAAATAGGGAAATAGCGGAAAAATAAAGCCCTTTTCATCACAGGCCATATTCTCATAATCTGCAATGAGCACTTTTGGCTCTCTCGTGGCATACTCAATATGGACAATACCGGGTCTCATCTTGCGCACCTCTGCTCTTTTAATGGCAGGGCAAGCAAGTAGCCGCTGCCTCCCCAAAGCAGTATCAAAAGAGTAGAGATTGGTACGCTCATCGTGAGAAAGGTCCAAAAGCTCCGCGAGCTGCCACGTCTGCAAAGGATGACGGCTGCAGGTCTGAATGATTGTGGTAATACTGTAAAGAGGATTTGATCGCTGCTCCTGCAACCTCCAGCTACGATACCACCAGACAAGCCAAGAGATGCCCCAGATAAGGCACACAGATAAAAAGACGTACAGGAGCGCCTTACGAAGGGGAATTTTTCGCTCAGAATCGCTAAGAGCCCTCATGC
>JAFEGS010000253.1 GCA_018239705.1 Verrucomicrobiota bacterium
GTCGTTTAAGTGTTATTTAGAGAGTGGTTATTACTTATCTCTCACCGGCATATAGTGTTTGCCTTCGCAAGCCACTCTAACCACAGGGCGATCCTTTGGAGGCTCTTCCGGGCTGCATATGACGGTGTATCTTTTACGTGGGTCCTTTATTGCTTCTTGCGTTGCTAGAAGCAATTGATCCACACCAGCTGCCTTGGTCTTTAAATCTACTAAGTTCCTTACTATCCCCTCTTCGAGATTTCCAAAAGCACCTTCACCTGCATACACATCATCTAAAAAATAGACCTGTTTACCCTCTTTTTCAGTAGGGCCACTCATCGTCAAACCAGCTGCCTTAAAGCGCTGATATTCGTTTGCGCCTATATACATTCTTTTTTCAGAGGAACAGAGGTCATACATATTTCTCAAAAACCGGAATCGAACAGCCAGATTATTGACTTTGAGATCAGGGATAGACATAAATACTTCCATGGGTTTTTTGCCTTCTTGAAGAGCTTTTATAAACGCATCTTCGGCGCTCTGACCAGAACTAGCAAATTTTAAGGCTCTCAAAAATCGAATGAGCTTTAGTTGGTCAGTGACTTTATCCATCGTTTGTAAATGAGCCAGAAAGGTTTCCTGGTTTTTGGTCGTATTCAAACTAGTCACAACATCAAGCAAATTGTGTAAACAGTTCAGATTTGGCCCAGCCTCAAATACTTGCACTGTTACCTTGTGAATCTCAGCAATAAATTTTCCTTCAATATTTGATCTTCCCCACAAACCATCAGATCTGTCCACAAATGTCTCTGGAATCTTCGCTAAATAGTCATCTACACTCTCGTAAACTTGGCCAGCATCATTCATCACAAGCTCACTTGTCGCTTCAACCTTTTTATTTTTTTCTACATATTCTTTTACCTCTTTACGAAGGGTCGTGATACCAGCTGTCACGCGCTGGCGTGCGGTATTTTCGTCTTTATATTCACTTACTGGCGCTTTAGAATCGAGTACACGATCTCGTACAGCATCAAAAAAACAGTCTCCGTCATCCCTGGAAGGGCCTAGTTTCAGCTTTTGTTTTTTTAATTCTGCGGTAATAGCGTTAATTTTATACAATCCAGCTTTATCTAATTTATTATCTTTTGGTTCTTTACCAAGCTGTATTGAATCGTACAGAAACATCTCTTCTAAATACTGTCTGGTCTCAGGCGTAATCCACTCTTTGTCTTCTCCAAGCCTTTCGCCTAAGAAGGCCTCAACTACACGTTTTTGTTCTTTCACTGGTAGTGTCTTAAATGGGGGGCCGGATTGCTCTATGCTTGTCACGGCTTTTTGGAGCATGTCCCCCTCTATATAGTCAAGCGCACCTTCAATATCCACATTGCGAATGTACTCCCCTTTCTCTCCTCTCAGTTCTCCAAATTGAGAAATAAACACTGCCCTCGTTGCCGCCTTCTCTTCTACTATCCTATAATCTATTTTTTCTTCTTCTACTTCATAGTCGCCCACGTCGTCATCCACAGTTTGAAAATACTCATCGTCCTCATCTCCTACATAATCAGCAGGGTCATACCCGTCAGGCAGGTCATTTTCACTTAATTCTTCTTTAGGTATGCTGGATTGCTCTTTGACCGGCTCTTTTACCTGGCTTGGCTGAACTTTTGGAGTCTCTGGGGTTTTTTGCACAATTGGTTGACTGATGATCGGTGGCTGCTCTTTGACTGGTTCTTTGACCGGCTCTTTTACCTGGCTTGGCTGATTTTTTGGAGGCTCTTGAGTTTTTTTCTCAGTCTGTTGACTTACAACCGGTTGCTCCTTGAGCACGTTGTCAATTACACCTATTATTCTTAAGTCTTGGCGGAATTTATATTTATTTATGGATGATTCTATATTGTTTTCAAAGTCTGTTAATAGTTTTCTATCAAATGTTTTGTCTTCAATGCACTTGGTGAGACATGAGTCTACAATCCTAAAATCCCAGTTCAGCTCGCCAAATCCAAAAAATCGTTCAACATAATTCCAAAAATTAATTTTTTTTGCTGCAAGGCATACTTGGCCATTTTCTACCTTCATGCCCAGCCAGACATGAGCATTTTTATCTTCTCCCTTCAATTCATTGTACCTGCTTATTGCCTGGGTTACAGAATCGTTATTAATCGGAAGTGTCATAAAAAACCTCTCAAGTTTAAGCGCCCTCTCTATTTTAGTGTATAATAATTTATTTATTTTTGTCTAATCTATTGACTGGTTATTTTAAGCAGCTTATACTAAAAAAGAGGGGAGGAGGAGTTATGTCTATCTTAATCAACATGGAACCGGATGGTATTCCTGCATATTTTCCAAAAGAGCGAGCAGGGCGTGCAGCCTATGCGGCGTCTGTCGCCACTACAATGGGCAACCTTCCCGGTATGTCTCTTCGAGACATTAAACAGCTGAGAGATAAGATTGTAAGCGATGTGGGAATAAACAGGCTCAGTAAAGCAGAGGAAGCTTCGCGAACCCCCACGCTTCACTATTATTTATGGTCGAGAGAACATCCCACTCTTGACTTCATTTTTCGCATTATTACTATAGGAATTGTCCACTTCATTGCAGAGCACGGGCATGCACTATATGACAGAAAGGCCCCAATTTTTGATCTCGTACAATCGGTAGCAAAAATAGGCGATGCTGAAAGCAGAAAACAGGTAGAAGTA
>JAFEGS010000254.1 GCA_018239705.1 Verrucomicrobiota bacterium
AACGACATAAAACGACCAAAAGGACAAACGACACAAAAGACGAAAAGGACGAAAACGACTTAAACGACAAACAACGACACAAACGACCAAAACGACTGACGAAACAAGTCCTTTTGGTCTTTTTATGTCGTTAGTGTCGTTTTCGTCCTTTTATGTCGTTTAAGTCGTTTTCGTCCTTTTCGTCTTTTGTGTCGTTTGTCGTTTTGGTCGTTTTATGTCGTTTGTTTTTAACTCTTAAGGTTAAGAGCTGCCCACTGCTGCACCTTCTCGCTCGCAAGGCCCTTATCAACCAGCAGCTTTACCACCTGAGGGCTTGCTCTGCCATAGTCGATCTGTCTCTCTGTATGCCCCATCTTAGAATAGGTCTCAAGCACGCCAGGAGCTATACCCAGCTCAAGCAGGCGCTCAAAGAGAAACTCCAAGCGAGTTCCCGGTGCATACTTCTGCACTCCACCTGTCTTCTCAATGCAAATCTGGAGAGGATCGAGCGGGACCTTGTTTGAAGGGTGGACAAAATGGACCATAGAGAAGCGCTCTTGGCCTGCCTCTTCCAAGAGTACGCGATGCAGAGCACTCTTAAATAGACCGTTTGTGAGGTTTTCAAGCATATCGCCGATATTGATCACGAAGCAATCTTCATCGACATGTACAGTGAACCACTCTCCGTTGATAAAGACCTGCAGCCCTTTTGCAGTTGCGTAGGGGAGGATGGTGAGAAAGTCGATATCTGTGTGCTCATAAGCCCCAATGGTTTCGGTCAATTCACTTGCAGGATAGTTGAGCGCTCTAAGAAGCGTGTTTTCTCCTTCTCCTAGCATATCGTAGAGGAAGTTTTCGTGAAGATTTGTTCCGCAGACTTTATTAAGCACAGCTGTTATAGCGCAGAGAAGCGGCTCTGCGTATCGATTAAGTTCATTATAGATCTGCACCATAGTCTCTTTAAAGGCCGGCTGCGTCTCTGGCCATATGTTTGCAGGAATGCCATGTTCTGCTCGTTTTTCTTGCGAAAGTTCTGGTCCAATGTGATAAAACTCTTTAAAATCTTTCTGCTGGTTACCTTTTGCAGATTCCCCAGGGACAAAGCCGCGCTGGCCAGCCGATTCTTTATTAAAGCACAAATTTTTTTGATCGAGGTCACTTTTGAAGAAAGTTTTTGATTCTCTATAGGCATTATCTATTACACTACGCTCAACACCGGTGTTCCTGACGGCAAAAAATCCAATTGTGGTCATGGCTTCAAAGAGAGTGTCAAGAAAGGCTCCCTTTTTTTCAACGCTGTAAAAATCGTTCATATCTACAACCGGAATTCGGCCATCAAACTGACTTTTAGTCGCTTTTACGGAGTAGCTTTTTTCGATTGGAAGTTGTGATATTCCCATATAATCTACAATAATTTCTTCGGAAAAATTGATCATAATTACTCCTAATATTTAATTTACATATTCTTGCTTAATTAACTCACGCCAGTAGTGTGACTTTTCTTCGTCTCGTGCCGAGTGCCAAAATAGAGCAAGCTGCTGATAGAGCACGCGCCTCTCCCACATAAATGAGCGGTTAAACCAGCCGGCCGGTGTCATCTGGATTTTGCCGGCAAGAAAGTGCGCCCCAAGTACCCAAGACCTTGGAAATGAGATGTCGAGCAGCTTCGCAAAATGGGCAAATGCATACTGCACGCCCACTGTAAGCACCAGGTAGCAGGTATAGACAAAATAGAGAGGGGAGGACTCTTGAGAGAGCTCTTCGACGGTGTACTTTTTCAGCACCTTTTCAATCTGTTCGCTATCATTTTGGTACAGAAGATACTCGACGATACAGGCATCGAGGATCTCCTGATCGCTCTCTTTTTCGTGCTTAGTAAGTAAAATTTTTACTACTTGAGAGGCGATGGGGTAGTTTTGATAGTCGATCGCATGTCGCAATAAGAACCAGGCAAGGCGCTCCTCTTCCTTAGTTAAGGGCCGCTTTGGAAGGCTCTGTAGCCAAAAGAGGCCCTCTTCGAGATCGTCGTAGGTGCGCAGAAGTATGTCGAGGAGGTGGAGCGTCTCTTTGTAGCGCTCCTTTTCGTTGTCGGAGAGGATGCTGCGGATGCGCTCTACCATCTGGATACCGGTAGATATGGCCCCAAGCTCGGCTAAAAGAAAAATAGCATCTGCCAGATGGCCAATCGCCACAATCGGGCGCCCAAGCAGATCTTCAATACTCTCTGCGATGATGTGCGGCTTTGCAAGCCAGAAGCCAACGCCAAAGCAGAGACTCAGCCTCTTGAGCTCGGCATCTTCCTCTTTGGGGTGGAGGATAAAGAAGGGGATTTCCCAGTTCTTTTGCAGGCTCATAAAGAGCTTCACAGTGGATGGGCGCTCAGCCCACTCTTTGAGGAAGCGGGTGACAAGCCCTATGAAGTGATAGGCGCCGATACGGTGCTGGCGAGAGCTTTCATGCATGCGGAAGACGATCTGCTCTTCGACAATAGAGAGGATAGGATTGCGTCGATAACGCCTTAGAGCCAGCTCAAAGCACTTTGCCTCCTCTTCGTACTCTCCGAGCTCCTTATAGACAAAAGATTTGCCGAGGTATTCAAGAGGAGCTCCTGGAGTGCCTCGAAGCTTGCCAAACTCTTCGAGAGCAAGATCAAAAAAACCTTCGCGCTTTTCTTGACTTTCCTGATTTTTTC
>JAFEGS010000255.1 GCA_018239705.1 Verrucomicrobiota bacterium
CTTTATAAGCTCGTGCATTTTTTGATAGAAGATCCAGGTCTTTCCTCCCCTTCGTACGCCCATTAAGACCTGAACCTTGCGTATGTTCAAAGGGAAGGTTTCGAAATGTACCTTTCGGGCAACCGGTTCAGGGATTTCCCATTCCTGAAACTCCTTGATTAGTGTCTGGATGACCTGCTTCATGTTTCTCTCCAAAAAAGATAAAAATAACAAAAAGCTTCTTTTTTAGAAAGAACCTTTTTTGCTATCTTTTAAATCTCCTAGACTATATGACGCACCTTCTAGTGAGAATGTCGTGAGCATAATAGCAGCTATATACACAACGTGAACGAAGAATTGGTTTCGTGCCCGTGTAATTCAATTATTCCGCTAGAGCACTCTTGAGGGCGACATTTCAAAACGCCCCTACCGGGGCTTTAGCAGAAAAAAAATAAAATAACGCGGGCACGGGCACGTACCAATTCTTGATTCATGTTGTGTATACCTCGACAATGCCAAAAACAGAGGATCTTTGCAGCTAGTCTCTTACCTACTAAAGTGCTTCAAGACTGAAGAGGCTTTTTTACCCAGCGTATTTCTGCTCTCCTCTAGGTACGAAGAGACACCGCTATAATGGGTATGACTTACGTTATCGTTTGCATGGGGCAGGCCGGCCGAGAGCGTATTAAAGGCATGGGCCTCGACATGGGAGATCTTGTCGTGAACAGTACCTGCAGTGTAGTCGCAGCCTGGGTCGGCAGGCAGGTGGGCACCCCCTAAAAGAGAGACGAGGTCTTTTGCATGGCGGTAAGAGGCGATTTGCGGTTTTGTATAGCCCTCAGGCAACTGCTGCACATTGCGCATATAGCTATGTACCGCCTCATCACCTACTCCTGGGCCGTTGTAACGGCTGCAGCGACAGATAAGATGGGGATGTTTACTGGTAAGGTGCTGCGCCACAGCCGCCCCATAGCTATGCCCCATAATGTGGATGCGTCCATGCTCTATTGCAAGGGCTTCAAGCTCATCTGCAAGCTCAACGCTATGTCGCTCAGTATTCTCACCACCGATTGCTGTGTAAAGATTGTCCAACAGGTTACGTATGTTTGTTGGATCAGTCCCCTGTATAGCCATGAGAGGAGGCTCATTCTCATCACTTGCAACGAGCACGAGGATCTTTATCCCCTCTGGATAGGCAATGGTCTTCTTCACATGATACTGTGGGCTTATGAAGAGGTCAGAGGCAAGTAGCACATGACCATCGGGGTAGCTTTCGTACACTGCCTGCTGTGCTATAACCTGCAGGTAGGCTTCCAAGTTCTGCGCACCTCGCAACGCAAGCTCAGTTAAAAGGGCATTATTCACATCTCGGTTTTCTATCCTATGTCTCAGTGACACGACCTCTGGAAGCACTATAGATACTTTTCGTGAGAGGGACTCTGCTGCTAAATGGAGCGTTTGGGAAATTGTGGAAAGGTGCTCCGATATGGCCATCGCAATAGTAGCACCTATAGATGGCCTTGCGCTCTCTTGTACATCTGGATAAGCTGGAGATAGTGTATTTTGTATTTTAGAAGTCATAATTAATTCCCCATTTTTGCTTCTAACATACAAAAATCATACTGTTTTATTCAACTTTCATTGTACAGCACAGCTCGATAGCGTATTGCTCCGGAGCGCACCTTCTCAATCGCCTGGTTCACCTCACGCATTGGAAATAACTCCACCTGTGCTTGTACGCCATGCAGAACAGCAAACCTCAGGAGTGTGTTCATGTCAGGGCGGCTGGCGATGTTGCTGGCACACACCTGCTTTCTGCCGTTAATGATCGAGAAAAAAGGAACTTCGATCGGTTTTGTCTGCGCTCCTACAAAGCAGAGGGTGCCTTTGGGCCGCAGGCAGTTGAGATACTCTTCCCAGTTCAGTGGCGTTGGGACGGTACAGAGGAGAAAGTCAAAGGAATTCGCCGCCTTTTGTAAACTGTCCTTATCGACACTCGAGATAAAATGGTGGGCGCCTAGCTGCTTACTCTCCTCCTCTTTTTCTCTACTCGAGGAAAAGGCGGTGATCTCGCAACCAAATCCCTTTGCAAACTGCAACGCAAGATGTCCCAGGCCTCCCACACCGATAATGCCTATTCGGCTCATTGGGGTAATTCCGTGATGCACGAGAGGTGAATAGACCGTTGCACCGCCACAGAATAGTGGCGCAACATGAGCAGAGTCGAGCTCATCTGGAATTGCAAAGGCAAACCTGCTGTCTGCTCGAATGCTCTCAGCAAATCCCCCCTGATGACCTACACAGGTGGCCTCTTGCAGTAAGCAGAGGTTTTCTTCGCCCTGAATGCACCATTCGCAGTGCATGCAGGAAGATCTTTGCCAGCCAATCCCCACTCTTTGGCCAACCTTCAGCTCCTGGACATTACTGCCAAGGCTCACAACAGTACCGACAATTTCATGACCGGGAACAAGAGGATAGCGACTGATGCCCCACTCATTATCGATAAGGCTAATGTCGCTGTGGCAGATGCCGCAATGAGTAATCTTGACCTCTATGTCCCACGGGCCTAATGGCTGTGGTTCGTATTCATATGGGACAAGCGCCTCTTTCTTGGATTTCGCAGCAAAGCATCGGATTGCCATAATTTCCTCCTGTTTCCTCATCTCTACCAGAAAGAATCGAGCAAA
>JAFEGS010000256.1 GCA_018239705.1 Verrucomicrobiota bacterium
GTGCAGTTATGGGCTTGAGGAGTTGATTTTACTAGCTCAACTGTCTCAACAGCATGCATGAGAAATCGGAGTGGACAAGAAAAGGTCATAAAGGTTACAATGAAAGCAGCTCATCTACCATGTGTAGAAGGAGTTTGGGGCCCGTCTAACCCGCGGAGCCCCCTTTTTTTATCCAGTCCTCATATTCCTTTCTAAATTTTTCTCTACGATGCATCTCTTTGACGAAGAATGAGGTCACGAGATCAAAACCTCTGTTGGTTTCAGCGATTACAATGATATAACTGAAACTATCGAGAGAGAAATTGATTCTTCGTTGCATTTGACCTTTCCATGGACGTATTGTCTCCCAAACTGGTACTTCAATGGAGTTTGCATGCTGAATCATAGGTTTTGGCCATCGGATCCGCTCACAGCGTCTAAGGTCTGGGGTTCTTTCGGATTCGATCTTCCCTTCGGACACAAGATGCCAAAAAGTAGCTCCTTTTTCTTGGTAATGTGGATGATATCTTACACATATGCGACGTTGCTGAAATGAAGGGGCATTTTCCACAAAGTCATTATGAAAATATGCATATACCGTCTCGATATAGGTGTCCCAATGGCCTTTGTAGGCATCTAAAAGAATTAAGTCAGGCAGCCAGCTGGGAATTTCATCCTCCATTATTGACCTCACGTGCTTGCCATCTTAAGAGGTTCATTTTTCTCTCCCGCATAAGAGTCGTACGAGTAAGACAGTATTTGGATAATTGGCGTAGCTTTTCAACAAGTGCTTGCTTGGTAGTACTCATCACCTGGTCTCGATTGGCAGCCAAAACACACCCAATAAGCAGATCAGCTAATTGAACCTGTTCGACTTCGTGGGAGCGAACATGCTGGATTCTCTCAATAATTTGGCGTTGAAAATCATAGGTATTATTAGACAAGATGTTGTGAAGGTTTGAAACTTTTGTTCCAGATCTGGAATCTTTGATATCGAGATATATTCTATAACGATCATAAGGATAGAGAAGTACCTTAAGCATTTCAAAATACATTTTATAGTACCACGTGTCATGGTCATGATCGAAGGCATCATGACAAAGTTTTGTTTTGTCTGGAATGATGACAGCCCGAAAGTAAAGTTCCTTCTCCTCAAAAAAATAGTTTATCAAGTCCATGTAAAAATCAATTTTTGCTGGAGAAACCTTGATCCATTTGATTTCAAATGTAGGGCTAAGGCCATGTTTTTTTTTGATTGCTTTGATGCGTTTGGCAATACTTCTGGATTGGTCTTGTGGACACCAGACAGCCCCTATGATCATCACTTGTTGGCGATCGTTTTCTAAATGACATGATTCATCGCAGTAGATATTAAAGGTTCCCATTTTCTCCTCAAGTGAGGTGTTATGAAGAGAGGGATGTTAGCATGAAAGACAAAATCGCGGTAGTGTATAATCTTTTGAGAGGTGTTAGTCAGAAATTGGTCGGTTAGGAGAATTACGCAAATTTTACCCACCTGGCAGGAAAAAACTGGTGTAAAACAGATCGAACCCGCACAATCGATGCCTTTCAGGTATGGGCATGAAAACGGTGTGCTAGTTTGTTGTGTCTTAAATGCGGTATGTTCCGCAATGTTCGGCTATCAGCTCAGGAGGGTTTGGGTATGCGGTTTAAAGATGCTGTGGTTGTGGTTACAGGCGCATCGCGCGGAATCGGGAAAGGGATTGCGGAGTCTTTTGCTAGGGAAGGGGCAAAAGCCGCGCTCGTTGGCAGAGATGAAGGTCTTTTAGCTGCAGTTTGTGCAGAAATTAGTGCCAGTGGGGGAGAGGCTTTCGCCATACATGCAGATGTCTCTAAGCAGCAAGAGATGGAGAAAATGGCACAAAGCGTCCTTTCTCGCTACGGAAAAATAGATATACTTTGCCATAATGCTGGCATTTACCCTTGTTCGCGACTAGAAAGTATGAGCCTTGGCGAGTGGCAAAAGGTGATTGACATTAACTTAACGGGTACTTTTCTTGCTGTAAAGGCCTGCATTCCTTGGATGAAGCAGGCAAAAATGGGCAAAATAGTCATCACTTCTTCCATTTCTGGCCCAACAACTGCTTTTCCGGGCTTTGCCCACTATGCAGCATCTAAGGCAGGTGTCAATGGGTTTGTACGAACGTGTGCAGTAGAGCTTGCAAAGTATAATATTAACGTCAATGCTGTAGAGCCCGGAACCATTATCAATGAGTCTGTAGAAGCGTTGGGAGAAGAGCATGTTTCAAATATGGTGCGCGCTGTACCTCTTGGTAGGTTAGGCACCTGCCAGGACGTTGCTGCAGCGATCATGTTCTTGGCATCTCCTGAGGCTTCCTATATCACTGGACAAAGCATCATCATCGACGGAGGGCAAGTCTTGCCGGAGTCATCTTTCATGGAATTTTGATAACAGACATTGCCAAGAGAAGTTATGAGATCCTAGAAAAGAAATCCCACCGTTTTCCTATTTGCTGCTTCGTTCATCACTCATCACTATTTCGCTCTTCTTTTAATGTGCAATATCGTAACCTATTGAAAATCAATAGCAAACAATTATCGTTATAATTACCTTATACAGAAATTTGAAATTTGAAATTTAAATAATATTTATTATATAATAATTTTTAACGCGTAGTAGTAAGTGTTAAGGAGGTAAAAATGA
>JAFEGS010000257.1 GCA_018239705.1 Verrucomicrobiota bacterium
GTCGTTTAAGTCCTTTTCGTCGTTTTCGTCTTTTGTGTCCTTTGTCGTTTTGGTCCTTTTATGTCGTTTCTGTCGTTTATTTTTAACTACTCACTTTCAATACCCTCTCATAAATCATCACTGCCGCGGCAGTATTAGGAATAGTAGTCCCTATTTTCTTCACACTCTCGTCGTCACAATTGTACCAGCGCTCTTTATACCGAGTCACTGCCGTCCAGTGCACTCTTCTATGGTTTTGTAAGAGACTGATCAATCTATACTGCGCGCCGCCTTCAGGGACGGTATCAAAGGCCCTATTGGCATTCAAAAACTCATCTCTATCAGATACCTTGTACGGGGTAAAGCCGGCGTCCATTCCCTTCCCTGCCGACTTACCAACCTTAAAAACAAGCAGAGCTGGCGGCGCACCCTTTAATCTATACCCTACTCTTGCATCATCGATAGTAATAGCTGCCGTATACTTCCATCCAAGATTATGCTCTTCTTGAATACAGGCGCAGTGCTGGTTAAACATCTCTTGCAGTGAAAAGTCATTGTCTGTTCCACTCGCCTTTATTTCAGGCCACACAAACTGTTTTGTTTCTATTTCTTGAACAATAGGTTTTGGGCTGTTCGCCACTGCAGCAATACGCCGCGTAATCAGTGTGTATTCAAGCCCTAACACCTCTCCCAAGACCATCGCGATCAAATCGGCATCGGCCATATCATACAGATCGTCGATATAGGGCCTTAGCTTGGCGCAATAGAGCTCAAAGTGCAGTCTCGAGGCACATCGTGCAAGCGCGTGAAAATCGCCGGTCGGCTTTTCTCTATATGCCCTATAGCTGTTAAGGAATTTTTTTAGCTCTACTACGAATCGCTCCTCTCCCCGCTTAGCTTTGCATGCATCAATAGCCTCTGTCACAACGGGAGAGACAAGAAGGCCTTGCAGCGCGCTATTCATGTAGCAGCTATTGCCCACATTTTCTATTCCAGGCACTCGTATGACCGAGCTCATGCCTAAAGGACCGCTATTATAGAAACTCACCGACAAAAGACTCTTGCCTATCGCCTGTTCATGTGTAGTGCAGATGGCGTCTATCTTCTCCTGCAGCTCTCTTCTGAAGCGCAAAATTTCATCTTTAAGCGCATCGAGTGAGTGCAAAATGACTTGGGACTGAAGGCAAGCCACCATCTCATCGAGCCCTTGCAGCTCTCCATAGAGGTAGCTGAGCATATCGGCATCGCCGCCCTCTTTACTTAGCTCCTTCAAGCTTGCCAGCCAGCCGTCGAGGTAGCGGCAATTCTTTTCGCTCTCCTTCAGCCGTTCGGCATAGATTTTTTGGCTCACGCAATCTATTTTTTTTAAGGTCACTACAGTATCCAATGAAAGCCACGATCTACTCGTATAGCGCGCGGCGGCCTGCTCGAGCTTGGCCTTTGCGATCGGGTGAGATTCAAGCAGCAATTTTTCTTCCTGCAGGAGTGCAATCACATCGTGAAACCCAAACTGATCGACTCCACACATGTTCAAAAAGGTCTGACAAGGGGTCATATCATTTTTTTGTATAGACTTGAGCCTGATTTTTCCATCAACGACAAGCAGCTGCAGCCACACTCTACTGCTTGCATATTCCTCAATTGCCTGAATAGTTGGGGCCATATCAATCGCATAGCCCCCATAAGTAGTACTGACATCCATAAAATTCAAACTCCATCAAATGCGCGAGCGTAGCAGATTGGTCTTTTTTCAATGACTAAAATTGTTATTTTATAGTATACTTGTTACTTTCTTAATCTTGAAAAGGAGAAGATATATGATACTAGACATCATGAACACATCCGTATCTGAGGAAGAGGTAGCGCACAAGCCATTACCAACACCGCCCAAGATGAAGAAGCCATTGCCGGTGCCTAAAAAAGCAGCCTCTACACACCCACAAACAGATGTCGTAGCACAAACCACAGATCAGATCAGCCAGAAAACTATCCAAGAGATACGCCAGGAAAAGCTCTCACAACTTCACAGCCTCGTAAGCAGCGATGCTCCCATGCCGCGACCACAGCCCAAGGAAAAATCCTCCTTTTTTAGCTTTGGCAAAAAGGAGAAGCTCCCACACCTTACATATGGGCATGCGTATACGCAGGGCGACAAGGTACGCATTAATGGTAAGTCAGGTGATTTAGTATTTATGTCGTAAGCATGATCTTAAGGTCGTCTAGCAGCTTTCGCGTTTCGTCACTTACTGGCGATGCTGTTTCGACCACCTTTTCAGCTTTCAGGTAGGCCTCTTTGGCTTCCTGCTGCAGCCCTTTCATCAGATAGCACTCTGCAGAGAATAGATATGCTTCAACAAGCCCCTCATTGAGCTTGACGGCCTCCGCATATGCTCGTAGAGCCAGGTCAAAATCTTCACAACCTTGCGCAATAATAGCTGTTCTGTACCAAAGATCAAAATCATTGGGCTGCAAAATGGTGAGCACGATAAATAAAGAGAGCGCAGTCGGATAATCACCCTCTTGACACTTGGCACTGCCTATTGTAAAGATGCTCTCTATTGTGTGCTCAGTAAACCCCAGTACTTGATCGACTCTCATCTCTTTAGGATCGACCTTTTCAAGAGATGACTTTGCCTCATTAAAATTTTCCTTTACAGCCTCATACGCATCCTCTG
>JAFEGS010000258.1 GCA_018239705.1 Verrucomicrobiota bacterium
TGTAGTGGAGCTGGTTTTTTGGTCTCAGGTAGTGCTCTCATTTTATCTGCAGAGCTGCCAAGCAAGAGTACAACCTCTTCCGGCGTAAGATCATCGATCATGGATTGAAAGACCTCCATCAAGACCTTCACGTCATTGAGAGCTCTGTGAGCCTCATTTTCGGCAATGCCGTAGATCTGACGCAAGTACTGAAGAGAGTGGCGAGGAAGGTCTTTTCGGTATTTTCTAGCCCATTTTAGAGAATCGACAAAGATCCAGTGTGGAGGTAGTATGAGCCCATTTCGTGTAAATTCAGCACGTAAGTATGGAAGGTCAAAGCTGTCGCAATTGTGGCCAACGAGCACCGCATCTCCGTGACAAAATTCTATGAAGTCTGCACCCACCTGTGCAAATGTAGGGGCCTTTGCGACCATTGCATCGGTGATTTTGTGGATCTTACTTGCATCGGGAGGGATGGGCATCAGAGGGTTAATGAGCTGCTCAAAGCTTTTTCCTGTGACAGGATCATAGGCTGCAAGCTCAATGATCCTGCCGATGTCAGCTCTGATGTGTGTGGTCTCTGTATCGAAATATATCAGTCGTTGAGTCATTTAAGCTTCTACTTGTGAACCCCTCAGTTCATGTGCTTTTTTGATGATCTCTTCGAGCGTCATCGCACCAATTGCCAAGGCTTCAATAACAGTGGCAAAAGATTTACATATTGTCTGAGAGGTGTTGATGAAGGCTTCAAAGGCATCTTCGTTATATTCTTTCTTGAGTGTTGGAAGCACTAGTCGATAAAAGACTGTGAGAGAGCCTTCATCGATACAAAAGCCCGGCATGTCTAGCTCTTTGTTGAGCATGTGCAGGAAGCGCGCCATGTCTGACACTTTAGACTGTTCGACATAGCAGGGAATAAAGGTTAAAAACTGCAGTAGTTCTCCTTCGTGAAGAGAGCGTAAGAAGATAGGATATTCTTTTTTTTCATGGTGGAAAACAGCATATACCTGGTTAGTCTCTTGCTGTACTTTACCCTCTATCTTCATCTTTTTCAGGGATGCGAGGAAATTGTGTTCATTTACCTTCATAAATTCTCCTAGTAGGCTACGCCGGGTGCCATGGTTTGTGGCTTTTGGCGTGTGAGCGTTGGGTTGTTAGTGTTTGGCAGTGTACTTACTTCGTTCTCGTCAGGCATGCGGTAGCAGCCGGTCGTGAGTAGGACACAGATAAAAAAAACAAATCGGGTCATCATAGTTGCTGTCATACCTTATTGAGAGTTTTGGGCACAAGTGTAACTAAAAGCTAGCTTGTCTTCAACTCATAAGGTTGTTGAGTCCCATTGAGTGATTCCGTGACAACCATCTTGTGCCCATCCACTTCCAGCAGGTACATGCAAGATTTTGCCGAAAGCATCCGCTTTTCAAGCAGTTTAATGCGGGCATCTTTTGGGCCAATATGTGGCTTAAAATAGTCCATGCGCTTCATAAACCATGTAGCAATAAAGAGCGCTGCAATGGCTATGGCGAGCAAAAAGAGCGATTTTGACCAGAGCTCAGAAAACTTGCCCTCTTCGGCCTTTTCTCTGGATTCATTTTCTTTGTCAAAAGCATCCAAGGCTGCCGGTTTCTCTTCATGAGCTGCCTGCACTCCTGTCACTGTCTCCACCTGCTGGGGGCTCGTTTCCTCTGCATAGGCAAAATGACATAGAGAAATAAATAAAAAAATATATAATGGACGTAAAAGGTTCATAAATTCTCCTTGAGTAGATGGGGTGATTGTAAAAGTATGCATGGGTTATTGGCTATCGATATTGATGGAACGCTTACAGCCGAGCGAGAAAAGCTCAGCTGCGAGGTTGTGGACTATGTAGCTTCTTTGGTGAAGGAGGGGTGGAAGTGTCTCTTTGTCACCGGCAGGACGGTAGAGTGGAGCCTTCACCTGCTGGAAAAGCTTCCCTTTTCCTATACACTTGCTGCCTTTAACGGCGCCTATACGATGCAGATGCCTCAAAAGGCTGTTATTGATGTGTGCTTGTGTCCCTGTAGCCTGCTTGAGCCTGTGGGAGAGCTATTAAAGCAGGCAGATACGGCTCTTGTTATCTATGGAGAGCCAAACAGAGAGGCGCACTCTTTGTATTTCAAAAAGAGAGCATCAAGACAGCTGGATAGCCATCTCAAACGACGCTTTGAGGTCCTCCGGGAGGAGTGGGTTGACCTCGAAGAGCTATCCCAAATTGCTTTTAGCCAATTTATTGCTCTTCGCGCCTTTTGTCATCCGGAGGTGGCTCGGGCTTTAAGTGCTGAAATAGAGGCACTTGCGTCCGTTCATGCACCTGTGATGACCGATTCTTACGATAGCCGTTTTTCCATTATCCAGGTGACCAATGCTGAAGCGAGTAAGGGCCATGCCCTGGCGGCTACCTTTCAGCGGTTAGGTAAACGGGGGAAAGTGATTGCGTGTGGTGATGACTACAACGATATTCCAATGCTACAGAGAGCCGATTGCCGTGTGGTGATGGCTACAGCGCCTGCAGAGGTGCTTAGCTTAGCCGATATTATTGCTCCTCCTGCCGGGGAGTTAGGCATCATTGAAGGGCTTCGTCAGGCTATTGACAAAACGACATAAAACGACCAAAACGACAAACGACACAAACGACGAAAAGGAC
>JAFEGS010000259.1 GCA_018239705.1 Verrucomicrobiota bacterium
ATTTCTTTGGGAGCTTCTTTCGGTATCTCTGGCTGAGGAAGCGACGTTTCTACTTCCTTCTTTTGCTGCTGTGGAAGCTCTTTGACAGGCGGTAGATCCTTCGCCACTTCCTTTACCGGCGCAGAAATTGTGGGGGCCTCTTTGGGAGCTTCTTTCGTTATCTCTGGCTGTGGAAGCGGCTGTTTCACTTCCTCTTTTTTGAACCCTTCAATCTCTTTTACAATGTTGGCAATAGCCCCTTCTTGGCATACTTGACTAAGTCGTTTTTGAATGTCTTTTAGCATACTCTCTTGATCCGGCAGCATTTCCGTGCTTTCCAGTTCTTTTAGAGCTTCTCGAGCCTCAGGTGTCAGGCGGCGACGGTTGTAGTGATCAAGAATTTTGCCAATAAGAGCCGTATCATCAATACCTTTTTGTGCTTTTAACTCGTCATGAGAGTAGAAAAACTTGAGTGCGCTATTGCGATTTACCTTGTACTGGTGGCCTTCAAGGGTTACATCAAAGCTCCATGAATCCATGCACGCTTTAACCATCCCATTTTCATAGAAAACTATACCTTTTTTAGCCGAATCAGCCGCCTTTTTCTCATCGCTGAAGATTCGCCCACCCCACCATCCTTCATGGCTCTCTGCATTCTGCCCTGTTGAAATTGACACGGTTTCACCTCTTCCCTTTTCACAACATATAACATTTTTTTGAATTTTAGATCAGTAAGCGTTTTTCAAAATTCGTCTATTGCGTGAAGAGAATGATTAAGATTATGATCAAGATCGAGATTAAGAGGGTTAGACAGGACCTCTGGCGGCGAGCGCTCGAGCCAGGCTACCGCCGTCGACATACTCTAGAGCGCTTCCAACGGGGATGCCAAATGCAAGCCTTGAGACTGTAACGGGAAACTGATGCAGCTGCTCCTTAAGAAAAAGGCTTGTTGTGTCTCCTTCTAAAGAGGAGTCCAGCGCCAAAATGACCTCTTTTATTGTCCCCTTTTCAAGGCGCGCAAAGAGCCTGTCAAGGCCAAGTTTCTCCACTCCCCTGCCATCGAGTGGGGAGAGCAAGCCCGAAAGGACGTGATAGGTCCCATAGAATTCTCTTGTGTTCTCAAGCGTGAAGACCTCCTTGGGAGAGGCAACAATGCACAGGACATCGCTTCGGCGCTCTGCATCTGTGCAAAACAGGCAATGGCCGGTCTCGCTCAGACAGCCGCACGTCTCACATATACCGATGTTTTTGAGCTCTTGCAGTGCTGCTGTCAGCTCTTCGATCTCTTTTGCATCCCAGTGCATAAGAAGGTCGAAGGCATAGCGCTGCGCAGTGCGTCTTCCGACACCTGGGAGCCTGTGAAAAATGGAAAAGAGCCGCTCTAAACTTTTTGGGTATTGCATAATGATATACACGTTTAATCTAAAAAACTGGTCGTGAACTTGGCCCGTGCGTATGCCCGTGCCCGAATTTTAAATTGGATATAGCAAGTGTACGCTAGATGTTCATTTCAGACCACTAAAATGAGCCGCTGCTGTATAATTCGCGCACGAAATAGGGAGACAGAGATATGCTCGTAAACCACTTTGAAGCCTTTCCTTCGGACCTATGGCCGTCTATAGTCGCCTATATTTCACGAGATGAAACTGAAATCAGCGTGCTGCACACGCTTATACGTGTGTGTGGAGCGTGGAAAAGACTATTTGACGAGGATCGATGGTGGGAGAGGCCTTTCAACACTCATACAAAAAGCATCACCTACCACATCGACCTCTCCTCTGCTGCAGGATTGAGAGCAAAACTCAAATTATCTATAGAAACGAGACGAATTGACTTTCAAAAACGAATTGGAATCGCTGAAACTAAATACGAAGCTAATTGGGAAGCTATAAAACAAAATAATAAAGGTGAGTACACTGAGCAGTTACTCGCGCTTATTGACCTGGGAGAATTTAAAGAACTTGCTCTCTGTCTTTTGCATAAACAACCATTTGATGTAACAAAAATTGCACAGTATCTAACAGAAACTGAAAGTAAATATATTGAACTATCTCAACCTGAAGACGATTGTCTATTTTGTCTTTTCTTGCTATTCAGGCTCCATTTCGATCTTTCCAATTTTTTTGAAACAAGCAGATATAACCTATCGTACTATTTGGCCCATGCAATACGCTACGGTATTACGCTTTCTGACCTGTCAAAGTGCGGTCTGGATCTATCCACAACATGGCCAAGTGCCAGCAATCGCTCCTTTTGCGGCTCATCTTTCAGCGCATGCTTAGAGACGATATATAGTTATTATCGTCGCCTTATGCCTCTCCTGCAAGATGTCAATACAACCCCACCGTTCATGGAAAAAGGCTTTGGTGAGAAGTACCTCGATATAGCCTACGACCTTTTGCCTGCCTCTTGGGTTACCAAAGAAGAAGACCCTTGTGAAAGACTAAGGAACTATATCAAACCTGCTGATGTCTCCGAAGACGACCTAGAACAGTTTCTTCGAGATCTTCTATTTACCTCTCACTTAGACTTTACCATATCAGTGAACTACTCCGATCTTAACTGCTACCTACAGCGAGAATATGGATTACCTCCTCAAGGCGGCCCTGCATCTCTACTAGAGATCCTTAGGTATGCTGCAACTTCCATTCGCCTGCCGGAAGAC
>JAFEGS010000025.1 GCA_018239705.1 Verrucomicrobiota bacterium
CTTATCCTGACGAAACCGCAATTCCCGTATCAAATGGGCAGGATCAAGATTTATTGAAAAAAGCTCAGCCAAAGCAAGGTCTTCTTCAAAATTAAATGCATGCACTTCACGAAAATATTCTTTACCAAACTGCTCGAGCAGAGTGGTTTTGCCCACCTGTCGCGCTCCTTGAAGAATAAGAGGCTTTCGATCAGGGTTTTCTTTCCAAGTTACAAGTTTCTTGAGTAAAAATCGCTTCATACCCAAATTATTGTCAATTTTGACATTTTTTCCTAGCACTTTTTTGTCGAATTTGACATTTTTTAGTACCACTTATTCACAAAAATAGCTGTAGCATTGTCCGTACAAGCTCTTTGCCAGCTTGTGCGTCTTTGGCCTGCTGCTGCATCTCAAGCACGTAGGGAGCTGCAAGACTATACAGCTGATGCACTACTGCCTTTGCAGTCACAAAGTCAGGAAGCAGCTTCTGTATCTCCTCTTCTTGTATAAGGGGTTCAAGCAGCTCCATGAGCGTGCAGTGGGCAGAAATGAGCAAAAGGAGCTCTTCTCCCTGTTCCTTACACTCCTCTAAAAGTAAAATATTTTTTATCTTTCCCTCATAAAAATCGTAGAGATCTTTAGGAAAGAGCGTTTTCGCATCTCCCAAAAATGATCGCAGCACCTGCTCATCCATACGCGTAATAGCCACCTGATCTGCATAGGCTGCTGTAAAGACAGTTTCAGCCTTTGACATGAGCTGACTTTCGATCTCTTGAGGACGCCTGCGAGCAGATTGAAGAATAGTTGCGATAAGCGCCATTATATTTTCTTTGATTTTCTCGATGCAATAGAAACGAGCCTCTACAAGGACTTCCCTATCTCTTTCAGATGCTATTTCGCCCCTCACAAGCCTTTCTAAAATGGCTTGAAAAAGAGTATTAGATTCTTGCGTGGAGAATAGGTTGATACCAGTAATGGACATATTTTGTGTTTTGGTATCGATGAAGGCCTCAAGTAGAAGCCTATCTGCCTCTAAGAAAACGCTAGCGAGCTCTTTTTTAAGAGGAGAGTCAGATGCAAGTACCCTCTCATAAAATAGCTGGAGCTGCTTTGCAAAGCCGTTAATTACTTGATCCCAGGTAAAGCCCACATTGCGATTCATGAGAGATGTGCAAAAATGGTAAAAGCCCTCACGCTTTAAGATATCTCGCACCCCTTTGGGAAGATGAGGATCGTTTTCTTTCCCCGGAAAGCTCTCTTCCACAAGCCTTCTCGCTATATTTTGAAATATCTTTTTCGGCACCTCTTCGCGGCTATACTCTTCCTTACAAAGAGAGGCAAGGTTTGCCAGCAGGTGCTCAGCTAGCTCTTCTTGCGTATCATCTGTAACACCTTTTAGGGCCCATGTCTCAAAAATATGGGAAATGATATCTTCGACTACGCTAAAAACTGACTCTCTCGCCTCACGTAAAATACCATACACATCTTGATCCATTATCTCAGCAGCTGCGCGCTGTGCAAAATCATTGATCAAAGGGGCATATTTTTTAAGCTGCGGCCTCTCTTTTAACGTAGAGGCTTCATGCGCTGCATATCCACTAATCAAAGGGCCGCATAAATTGCCAATAAGACCTACTATACCTTGTAGCTGAGGATTCATAGCCACCTTAAATTAAAATAAAATGTAAACTATCTATGCATGTATCAAATTATTATTTTTGTTTCAACTTCAGACCTCTTGCAAGAAACCTGCAAATAGCCGATACTCTTGCTTTTCAATGTTACACATGTACCCTGAATGAGCAACTCACAGTTTGTCCACCTCCACGTCCACTCCCAGTACTCCATACTCGATGCCTCTGCTTCAATCCCCGGTCTTATCAAGAAAGCAGCCCACTTGAAAATGGCGGCCCTGGCACTCACTGATCACGGAAACCTCTACGGGGCTGTCGACTTTTACAAGGGATGCAAAGAGCATAGCATCAAGCCACTCATTGGCTGTGAGTTCTACGTCGCTCCGCAAAGCCGCCTCGACAAAAAAAAGCAGATCGGCCAGCCAATTGCAAACCATCTTACCATCATCGCCAAAAACAAGCAGGGCTACCACAACCTGTGCAAACTCTCCTCCATCGGGTATATAGAGGGCTTTTACTACTACCCGCGCATAGACATGGAGACCCTTGCACGCCATAAAGAAGGCCTCATCTGCCTTTCAGGATGCCTTCATAGCCAAATCGCCTATCTTGCACTCAACAGCAGCAAAGAGAGCCTTCTCGAGGCTGTTACAGTGTATAAAGAATTATTTGGAGAGGACTTCTATTTTGAGCTGCAGCAGCACAAGAGCACAAACGAAGAGCTTCAGCTCGATGGCATGTTTGAAGAGGTCTGGCTCAACCAGCAGTATCAAGACTACGTACAAAAGCAGCAGGCGCTCATCGACCTCCTCGTGCCCCTTGGACGTGAGCTCGGCATCTCCTGTGTAGCGACAAACAATGTCCACTACCTCGAAAGGGAAGAGTGGAGAGCGCATGAAATTTTGCTCAACGTCCAGTCGGGTGAGCCGGTAGAAATCTGGCAGCGAGACTCCTTCGGAAATCCCATCTCGCGCTCACCTAATCCAAGGCGAGCCACGCAAAGCTCACATGAAATGTACTTTAAAACGGCTCAAGAGATGGCAAGCGCCTTTTCTGAGCATCCCGAGCTTCTTGAAACCACTCTTGAAATTGCCGACAAATGCTCCGTTGAGATTGATCTTAAGACAAAGCACTATCCGATCTTTACTCCTGAGCACTTAAGAGAAAAAAGCCACTCCAAAGAAGAGCATCTTGCAGCAGTCGACAAATTTCTCTGGGATCTTGCAGAGGCCGGCATCTCAAAGCGCTACACAGAATATGCACTCCAGCGAGTCTCACAAAAGTATCCGGAGCGAGATCCCTTAGAAGTAGTCAGAGAGCGGCTCAAGTATGAGATGGAGATTATCTGCTCGAGAGGCATGTGTGACTATCTCCTCATCGTGTGGGATTTTATCCACTGGTCCAAAGAAAATGGCATCCCTATGGGGCCGGGACGAGGCTCCGGAGTGGGATCTATCGTTCTCTATCTCATTGGCATCACCGACATTGAACCGCTCCAGTTCAGCCTCTTTTTTGAGCGCTTTATCAACCCGGAGCGCCCCTCCTATCCCGATATTGACGTCGACATCTGCATGGCAAGACGCGGCGAGGTGATTAATTACACCATCCAGCGCTTTGGTAAAGAAAATGTGGCCCAGATCATCACCTTTGGTTCGATGAAGGCAAGAATGTGCGTCAAAGATGTTGGCAGGGTGCTCAGCATCCCTCTTTCGAAGGTTAACCAGATTGCCAAACTCATCCCCGAAGATCTCAATATCACGCTAGAAAAGGCACTAGAGAAAGATCTCGATCTCCAAAACCTCTATAGAGACGACGAAGAGGCCAGGCGCGTCATTGATATCGGTAAGCAGTTAGAAGGATCTGTTCGAAGCACAGGCCTTCACGCTGCCGGCATGATCGTATCAGGAGAGCCTCTTACTGACCATGTACCTGTCTGCCTCGCCAAAGATTCTGACATGCTCGCTACGCAGTTTGCCATGAAGCCTGTAGAGCTGGCCGGTATGCTCAAGATTGACTTTCTTGGCCTTAAGACCCTTACCTGTATCCAGCTCTGTGCCGACGCGATCGAAGCGCAAAGCGGCACCACAATTGACTGGGTGAATTTACCTATAGATGATGCTCGCACCTTCTCCCTTCTCAACCAAGGGCAGACTCTTGGCGTGTTCCAGATAGAAACCGGCGGGATGCAGGAGCTTGCTCGCCAGCTGCACCTCGACAAATTTGAAGAGATCATCGCTGTGCTCTCGCTCTATCGCCCCGGCCCGATGGATATGATCCCCTCCTTCATCGCCAGAAAACATGGCAGAGAGCCTATTGAATATGACCATCCATGGATGAAAGAGATCCTCTCTGAAACCTACGGCATCATGGTCTACCAGGAGCAGGTCATGCAGATCGCCCAAAAGCTTGCCAGCTACTCCCTCGGCGAGGGTGATGTGCTCAGGCGAGCGATGGGAAAAAAAGATATGAAGGAGATGGTCCAGCAGCGAGAAAAGTTCATCAAAGGCGCCGTTGCAAATGAAGTCAGCGAAGAGGTTGCAGGCAAAATTTTCGACAAAATGGAAAAATTTGCCGAATATGGCTTCAATAAATCGCACGCTACAGCCTACGGCTATCTCACCTACGTCACCGCCTACCTGAAGGCACATGCCCCAAGCCAGTGGCTTGCTGCCCTTATGACGTGCGACCGCGATGACACAACCAAGGTTGCTAAGTTCTTCCATGAAAGCAGGCAGATGCAGATCGCCATCTTGCAGCCCGATATCAACGAGTCGGAAAGCTTCTTCGCCTCAACTCCGGCCGGTATTCGCTTTGCCATGAGCGGTATTAAGGGCGTAGGAGAGGGTGTGGTTGAGGCCATTCTTGAGCAGCGAAAGAAAAATGGCCCCTTTACAGACCTCTACCACTTTGTGTCGCGAATCGATACCAAACGGGTGGGAAAAAAGGCCACGGAACTTCTTATCGATGCAGGCTGTTTCGACAGCACAGGCTGGCATCGAGACGCGCTCAAACTTAGCCTTGAAGCCATGTATGATAAGGTCCAGCAAGAGCAAAAAGAGAAGGCCAAAGGCATCGTGTCTCTCTTTGCCAAGTATGAGACCACAAATCCCTTTGCTAAAGCTCCTGCCTGCCCAAATCCTCGCTCTACTGAGGAGCTTCTCTTCCGAGAAAAGGAGCTACTCGGCTTCTTTCTTACGGGACACCCCTTAGATGGGTATCGCCCGATCCTCTCTCGCCTTGGCTGTGTGCCGCTTTCTGATATTGAAACAATGCCGGTTGGCACCGTGTTTCGAACAGCCTTTGTCATCGAAGAGGTAATGCCAAGATTTTCTTCGAAAACGCAGAAGAAATTTGTCATCATGACCATTGCAGATGCGGGTGTAGGTAAGTATGAGCTGCCTGTCTGGCCGGAGCTCTACGAAGAGCTACAGCTCCTTTTAGTAGAAAACAGGCTGGTCTGGGGAGTCCTTTCAAAAGATCCTCGAGAGGGCGATACCTCACAGCTTACCTGCCGCTGGCTTGGAGAGCTCAAAACGGTCGATGAAAAGCAGCTGCAGCTTGCAGACGCTGCCTACGACAAAGCAAAACAGCAGATTTCGAGGCCCCGCAAGCAAGCAAATAGCTCTTCCTCACCAAAGAGTGACAAGGAGCCGGCAAAAACAAAGCCCCAAGCAAGCGAGGCTCCGCCACTATTTGCCATCGATTTGGACATCGATCAGCTCAGGGCAAGCCATATACTGAGGCTGCAGGCACTCTTGAATAGCTCCCCAGGCACTGTTCCGGTCGCTCTCTCCTTCCATTCAGAAGCACAGGAGGTTGCAACCCTCTTAGTCAGCACCAATCGAGGTGTCACGGTCGATGATCGGCTCAAAGAGGAGATCGGGAAGCTACCAAGCAGCAAAAAATGTGAATTGAGACGGTCTTGAAGTATCAGTCTATCAAAATCTTAAACTTTGCTAAAACGTCCTCCAGTACATCAGGGGCGATCTGAGTTACAAATTTCGCCTTACGAGCCCTCCAGTCTAACGAACGCATTTGATCGCAAAGCACAGCTCCATTTACCTCTTCCTTTTCTACATGGATCTCAAACGGATATCCCTTGATTTGGCTTGTGATAGGCATAAATAGCCCCAAGCCTGTTTTCTTGTTATATTGATAAGGGGAAATGACTAACGCAGGTCGTCTTTTTTGGATTTCTTTTCCTTTTTGAGGGTCAAATTCAAGCCAAACAATATCACCGCGTTTAGGTATGTACTCTACCATTCTTCAGCCCCTGTTTGTCCATCGTCAAGCATTTGATGATGCAGGTTTTTGGATGTTATTTCACCCAGCATCGTTTCTAAATCATATCTTGGTGTTTGAACAATAAGTCGCCCGTTTTCAATTTCAAGCGTTACAGTGCTTCCAGCGTGGATATTTAGTTTTTTCGCGAGCTGGATGGGAATGCGAACGCCAAGACTGTTACCCCATTTTCGGATGTTGGATTGCATGATGTATCTCCTTTGCACGTATATACACAGTATATACGATTCTAGCATTGACTGTCAAGTAAAGAAAATCATGAGATATTTTATAAAATGTTTACGCTATGATATATCTTTCTCTATGACTACTAACTTGGTAAAAGGAATATATGCCGCAGCGCTCACGCCAATGCATGAGGATTTACGCTGCGACACGTCGGAGCTCGCTGCACACTGTCTTGACCTTCTACAGAGAGGCTGCAGCGGAGTTGTGCTCTTTGGAACGAGTGGTGAAGGCAGCTCTTTTGCAGTAGATGAGCGCCTAGAGGCACTGCGAGAAGTGATTGCTCATGGCGTTCCCGAAAATAAGATCATTGTAGCAAATGGCAGTGCAAATATTGTAGAGACCATACGACTTGTAGAGGGTAGTCTGAAACAGCAAGTCTCTACATTCCTCATCGCCCCGCCAATTGTGTATAGTAGCCCCCCAGATGAGGGTGTAATCCAGTTTTATCGCACGGTCATTAATAGTGTTGGAAGCAAAAAGCTGCAGCTTCTACTCTATCATATCCCACAGCTCACCCGAATACCAATTACCCACACCATTATCGAGACGCTACTGGCAGAATTTCCCGAAGTTATTGTCGGCCTTAAAGAGAGCGAAGGAAATCTTGACTATCTACAGTCTATTCTCAAGGCTTTTCCTAGCCTAAAGGTATATGTGGGTGCTGAGCGCCAGATTGTAGAAGGCATGCAGCTTGGCGCAAGCGGCTCAATCTGCGGCCTTGCAAACTGCTATCCGGAACTTGTTGTATCGCTTCTGACAGCACGAGAAAATCCCCAAATGCTCATCGACATCTGCGAGGCAAAAAAGGGACTCCACTTTATCCCCACCCTCAAAGCTATTCTCGAACAAACGCGTGGCAAAGCGTGGCACATCCTGCGTCCACCACTTATATCTCAAAAATTTGTTGCAAATTTCTCGATCTAGGATCATGGTATGAACCATGGAGAATTTATTCTTTAACATTAGGAGATTATGCAATGAACAAGTATCTACAAAAGTTGATATGCCTTAGTGTGGGGATAGCTGCGCTATTGACCCCCTCTTTTGGCCATGCAGCAAAAGCAAAGCACAGCTGTTCTTCTCATAGCAGCAGTGATCCCTGCGAGACTGCAGATGGACCACGAGCATGTAAAATCAAGGCCCCTCCCTACATCACATCAGAAGATGGAGAGCCGACAATGCATTTTGTCGTCCTCAATCGAAGCTCTAGAATCAGTAGTGAATTGCTGAAACAGGTGCTACGTGCAGTTAAAAAACAGGTAAGTAGAGACTTCGTTCCTTTCTACGGCATTCATGCCCATTTTAAAGTTGTCAGGGATCAAAATCATATCAACTGGACAACCCATGTGCCTCTCATCATCGATGACTTCTTGCCAGATTCCGCAGGATGCGACTTCATCTCCTTCCATTCTCTGCAAGCAACTGATGGCAATGGCTTCCCAATTAATGAAGCCGTTTTCAATCCTCCACCAATACCAAATGGCACTCCGTACATCGTTGTCCCCATTGGAGATAGCTCAACCTGTTATGGCGTAACTCCTGCGTTTAATGGAGGAGCTCCTTTCCTTCCACAAACATTTGATGGGCTCTTCTCACAAGCAGTCAGTCATGAAGTATTAGAAACGCTTCACAACTATACGACCAATCTAGCAACGTTAGATTATTCAGGGGATTTTTTTGGACCGGACACAATAGTGGGCTTCATTGATGAAGTGTGTGACCCTGTCTCGTTTAGCCGTGGATATGAAATTCATGGACTCAACGTAGCAAACTTTGTGCTGCCAAGTTACTGGGTTAATGACTTGAGCGTCGGACCCTATGACTTCTTAAATACCGTTCAAGCGCCATTTATACCATATGGAGGAACGCAAGATTTATTGCTCACATTCCCATGTGGCGCCGCTTTTTTAACCATTGTCTCTCCACCACCTTGTATTGATGATCCGACCGATTTCGACGTATTCGGCAATCCAATTTTCTCCTGTGATCCAACACCTGCAGCTCTTGCAAGTGGAATCACTTCTCCTCGGTTCTTGAAAGGGAAAAGTCCAATTATGCAGGACAATCCTGGCAAGCGCAAAAAAGGCGTCTTCAGGCTATACAAGGCCCCAAGCCAAAATATTGCACAAGAAGCTGCATAATTTTTGCCGGGAGGGGCCATTGGCTCCTCCCATAGTTTATAGTTTTGCGAAGTTCTTAATCAGCTTTTTAATCTCTTTGACTTGAAATTGGTAAATCATGTTATACTGTAGACCAATTTTGAAAACAATAGAATAAGAGGCTCATTTGACAGAGCAGCGCACTCTTGACACCTTCTACCAAAAAACGCGCTCCGTAATTATCTCATCTAACCTGCTTAACGAGCCTTTTTTCTGCCTCTACAGCACCTGTCTACCCTTTATTTTAAGAAAAGATCTTGACGCTACTCTCTGTCAAATTACTCTTTTGACAATGCTTCGGCCTGT